>JBBSDY010000872.1:0-1527 GCA_038240245.1 Polyangiales bacterium | reverse complement strand
TGAAGCGAGTCGTAGGGAGCTTTCGAGCTTCCGCCCCTGCGCGTGAAGAATGCGTGGCGAAATCCCTCCCTCGACAGGTGTGGTGATTGCAGGAGCTCGGGGGTCACGTGACCACGTGTACTCCGGGGCGCTCGCTCATTGTAGTCCGAAGATGCGGGAAAAACCGCGTGTGGGCGAGTCGTCGAGAGCGTGTTAAAACCTCAAACCCCATGGCCTCCCCCGATCCGTTCATCGGTCGCGAAATCCTGAACGGAGAGTTCCACCTTCTCGAGAAGATCGGCACCGGGGGAATGGGCTCCGTCTATCGGGCCAACCAGACGGCCATGAGTCGCCTGGTCGCAGTCAAGATCCTCCACCCGAAGCTTACCAACCGCAAGGATCTCGTCTCGCGGTTCCGTCGCGAAGCCAAGGCGATGAGCCACCTGAGTCACCCCAACACGGTGAAGGTGCTGCTCTACGGCGAGCTCGAGGACGGCTCGCTCTACATCGTGATGGAGCACCTCGAAGGCAAGAACCTGAACCAGACGGTGCGGTCCGAGGGCCCGATGGCGTTCGAGCGCGCGTTGCCGATTCTCATTCAGGTCTGCGGCGCGCTCGAAGAAGCGCACCGCGCCGGCATCGTGCACCGCGATCTCAAGCCCGAGAACATCTTCCTCTGCAACCAAGGAGGGCTGAAGGACTTCCCCAAGGTCCTCGATTTCGGGCTCGCCAAGGTGACTGAGCGCGAGATGCGCCCCGGCTCGATCATTCTGACCCAGGAGGGCATGGTTTTCGGGACACCCGAGTTCATGTCCCCCGAGCAAGCTCAGGGCAAGCCGTTGACGCCGGCGAGCGACATCTACTCGCTCGCCGTCATTCTTTACGAGCTTCTCACCGGCAAGCTTCCGTTCGACGCGCGCACACCCATCGAGTTTTTGCAGCTCCACGTCACCGCGCGCCCCATCCCCTTGAACGAGCGCGTGCCCGGAAGGACGTTTGCCGCGGGCCTCGTCGAGGTGATGGCCAATGCGCTCGCCAAAAAGCCCGAGCATCGCTACCAGTCGGCGGCCGATTTTGCCGCCGCGCTGAAGTCGTTCGTCACGACGTCCAAGGGCCTCACGGCCGTGATGCCCGCGCCAGCCTCGTCCCCTCCGGCAGGTCCCTCCTCGAGCCCCCCGCGCTCGGCGCGCGGTCGCCGGGCGGGAATGGGTCTCATCTTCGGTGTCGCCGCCGCGTGCCTGCTGATGGGCGTGGTGCTCGCGGTCACCGTGATGAAGTTCTTGAGATAGGCGGGACTCTACGAGCCTCGTCGCTCGTTGTCAGAAGGTGGGGCAGGCTGGCAGTCTCGCGCTAAGCTCTGCTCGCCCATGCCGACGCCGTCGTCTTCGCCCGAGAAAACCGCGAGTAAGCCGCGCCGTGCCTCGTTCGGGCGCCGGGCGCTGCGGGTGCTCAAGTGGGCGGCGATCTCCGGCGTGGTACTTGCGCTGCTCGGCTTGCTCACCGTGTGGATGGTTATCCGCCACTACGAAGAGGATCTGCCGTCGATTA
>JBBSDY010000871.1:0-1539 GCA_038240245.1 Polyangiales bacterium | reverse complement strand
GCATGCGCCTGAAACCAATCGTGCAGCGTGATGCGCGAAGGAGCGTCACCGAGCCCGAACCAGGTGAGCTCAGCGTTGCGAAGATCACACAGGTGGACATTGGACTCGGTGAGCCCGACGTTCTTCACGAGCTTCATCGCATCGTAGAAGAGGCCCACCAGGGCGACAGGCAGGAGCGCCCACAGGAGACGCCTGGTCACCGCGTTGCCCACGGCGAGCACGGTGACGACGGTGGCGATCGCCACGTGGTCCCACCGTAGTTGGCCACGGAGCGCGCAGAAGATCGCCCAGCACCAGAAGGGAACAACGGCGGCAAGCGTGAGCGCGGACCACCGCTTCGTCATCGTGCGACCTCTACCTTGCGCGTGAAAACGAAGATGCGCTGAAAGGGATACGAGAACGCAAGCCACACCAACAATTTGGCCGGCAGCCACGCCACGCTGGCAGGCACATGTGCGCGCTCGACGAGAAGCCAGAGTGCCGCTTGCAAGACCAACAGCGTGAGCAGCGAGCCAACTGCATACCGGCTCGCTTGAAGAAGCACTGGCGTCTTTTGCGATCGAAAAGCCCACCCACGGTTCAGCGAGAAATTGGTGATCGCCCCGAGGAACGCGCCTGCCGCGGCGGCGACGACATAGGGCCGCGGCACGCCCAAGCTTGGTTCCGTGGTGACCGCGAGCACCATCTGGTAGAACGCTCCGTCGACCAGTGTGGCGATCCCGGACGAAACGCCGGCGCGCAAAAGCAAGCCCGTCTCGCCAGGGCCGAAGGGAGCCGCACGCTCCGTCACGCGGCGACCTCGGTGAGCGCTTCTCCCAGTAGCCCGATCGATTCTTCGACCTCGGCCTCGGTGATGACCAGGGGAGGATTGATGCGGACCCGCGGCGCATACGCCATGGAGATGACGCCCCGCCGAAGAAGCGCATCGAACAGACGTCGACACTGGGCGGTCGTCCACGAAGTGCCATCGACTGGCGAGACGAGGTCGAAGCCGATCATGAGGCCCTGACCTCGTAGGTGCGCGATCGACGGGTGCTGCTCGGCCAGACGTGACAGGCCGGTGAGAAAGAGCTCGCCGCGATCGGCGGCGCGGGTCACCAGGCTCTCGTTGACGATGATGCCCAGGCTCGCCGCAATCGCGGCACACGCTAGCGGATTGCCTCCGTAGCTGGACGACGAGAAGCTCGGCTTCGACCACGGCTCGGCGCTGGCGATCTCACTGCTCGTGGCGACCGCGGCCACGGGATACCCGCCGCCGAGGGCCTTGCCGAGGGTCATGACGTCGGGATGGACCGACGAACGGTTGACCCCGAAGGCGCGCCCGGTGCGCCCGAAGCCTGTGATCATCTCGTCGGCGATGAGCAGCGCGTCGTTCTCGCGTGCCAGCTCCTGGATGGCCGGAAGCCAGTCGGCGGGGGGAATGATGTTGCCGGCGGTGCCCTGCATCGGCTCCACGAGAATGGCGGCCAGGCGTCCGGTGGTCTCTTTTTTGAGCTTGTCTCGCGCGAACTCCACGCACAAAAGGCCGCAGCTCGGGTG
>JBBSDY010000870.1:0-1542 GCA_038240245.1 Polyangiales bacterium | reverse complement strand
GGCGCGCACCTCGATGACACGCCCCTGGTAGGTGCTGACGATGCGGTTGTTCTGCTCGAACCGCTCTTCCAGCAGTTGCACCTGCCGCTGGGTGTCCTGCACCTGCATGGCTTCGCCGGTGACCGCAACCTCGTTGGCGCGCTGCGCGGAAAAGTCGTCGACGATCAGCCGTTGCCGGTTGGACTGCATGCTCTGCGACGTGAGCTCGGCCGAGCGCAGCGATTCGCGCGTTCCGTCGAGGGTCTCTTTGGTGACCAGACCTTTCTCGAAGAGCCGCTGCTGCGAGTCGAGCCGGTCGCGAAGCTCGTGCGTGCGGGCGTCGGCCCCCGAGGCGGCCGAGTCGAGGCTCTTGCGCTCTTCGTTCGAGGCTTGCATCCGAAGGCCCACGTCGCGCCCACCCTGGAGCTTGGCCCTCTCGTAGTTGGCCTTCAGCTCTTCGAGCCGCGCCTTGGCGGCTTTGATTTGCTCGGCCAGCTCGGGCTGGGCCACCTCGGCGATCACTTGTCCCTTGCTGATCGTGTCACCGACTTCGACCTCGAGCGCCGAGATCTGTCCCTGCCCGAGCGCCACGATGTCGGCGAGGCCACCGCTGTAGAGCAGAATGCCACTCGCTTCGACCTTCGTCGGGATTCGTCCGAGAACGCCCCACACCACGGCGGTGGCGAGCAGCACCGCGCAACCGAGCAGGGCGAGCCAGCCCTTGGCGTCGGTCACCTGCATCAGCGTGTGAAGCTGCTCGGGGGACGCGAGCCGATCGAGAACGGCTTGCCGAAATACCTTATTGTCCGCCACTGGATCCTCCGATTCCCAGGCGACCGAGTGTACCCGCCACGGCGCCCTCGCTGGCCGGCAGGGTGCCCATCGCCAAAAAGATGCGCGACAGGGCCGCAGCACACCGAAGCTGGTTGGCCGTTTGGCTCTGCTCGGCCGAGATGAGAAGCTCTTCGGTGAGGACGAGATCGATCACCGTGCCGACTCCCTCGTGCAGCTTGTCGCGCTGATCGGACACGGCCTGCCCGAACTGCTTCACCGTTTCGGCCGATGCCTCGAGGGCCTTTTGCGAGAGGCGAAGGTCGTTCATGGCGCTGATCACGGCAAGCGGCAACTGCCGCTCCAAATCGCGCGCGGCGATGCTGGCCTGCTCGTGCTGGGCGCGCTTGACGTCGCGGTCGGCCTCGCGCGCCGTGTTGCTGACGGGCAGCTCGAGCGAAAGCGCGACGCCGGCGTTGACGCCGGGGACGTTTCGGCCCGCGGCCGCGAAGAACGCGTCGACGCCATCGCGATCGAGCGCGCCTGCGTAACCCACCGACGCGCTGAGATCGAGACTCGGAAGCGTGTTTCGCTCGGCGCCCTCGAGCTGCGCGGCGGCCGAGGCGACCGTTTCGCGCGCCGCCAGGAGATCGCTCCGATCGCGACTCGCGATACGAACGATCGTGTCGCGGTCGGGCGTGGGCGTCGAGGTGGACGGAAAGGTGTCGGTGGCTCGAAAACTGGGAGAGCCTTCGGCGCCAAGTCCCATCGTCATTGCCAGCGCATACAGCG
>JBBSDY010000869.1:0-1565 GCA_038240245.1 Polyangiales bacterium | reverse complement strand
GCCCCCGTTTGCGCCGGTGGCGCGGGTCCACGCGATCGGGCATCGACGCCCCCTCCCCCAGCCCCCATCGCTCGCGCTCCTGGCCCCCACCTTCGTTTCGGTCTGCGTCGCCGACCTCGGCGACAAGACGCAACTGGCGACGATGGCGCTCTCGGGCGACGCGCCCTCTGCGCGCGCACGCATTTACGTCTTCGCCGGCGCGAGTCTCGCGCTCGTCACCACCAGCGCGATCGGCGTTCTCGCCGGGGCTGCGCTCGGGCGCCTGGTCTCTCCGGTGGTCATCCAACGTTGCGCCGGGGCGCTCTTCGTCCTGCTCGGCCTGTGGATGCTCGTCCGCTCGGCTTGACCCGGCCGCGGCGATGCTAGGCTCGCCGGAGCATGTCGGACTTTGCGCGTTTTCGCGGCACCGAACGTTACCTCACCAACGAAGCACTCGAGGCTGCCGTCAACGCGACGCTCGCTCTCGAGCGCCCGCTGCTCATCCGCGGTGAGCCAGGCACGGGCAAGACGCTTCTGGCCGAGGCCGTGGCCGAGGCGCTCGGTCTTCGGCTCATCGCCTGGAACGTCAAGAGCACCACGCGCGCGCAAGACGGGCTCTACGTGTACGACACCGTGCAGCGCCTTAACGACTCTCGCTTTGGCGACGGCGACATCCGTGACATCCGCCGTTACATCAAACAGGGACCACTCGGGCAGGCGATGAGCTCGCCCGAACGCGTGGTCTTGCTGATCGACGAGATCGACAAGGCCGACCTCGAATTCCCCAACGATCTGTTGCACGAGCTCGACCGGATGCGGTTTACGGTGGTCGAAACGGGCGACGAGATCGCCGCACGCGAGCGCCCCGTCGTGATCATCACCAGCAACAACGAGAAAGAGCTGCCCGACGCGTTTCTTCGTCGCTGTGTGTTCCACTTCATCGACTTTCCCGACAAGGACTTCATGCGCCGGGTCGTCGCCGTTCACCATCCAGGGCTCGACGACGCGCTCGTCGACCACGCTCTCGGCGCATTCTTCGAGATTCGCGCGATGCGGGGAATGCGCAAACGCCCCTCGACGAGCGAGCTCATCGACTGGATCGCCGTGCTGAGGAAGTCCGGCATCGGCGAGGTCAAGCTCGGGCGCGCGCTTCCTGGTGCATCGTGAAACCCACCTCGACGCCTCGTTCGGTCGATACTTTCGCGGCGTCGCCGTCGACGCGCGGAAAATCACCGACGAGCTGATGCAATGGTTGAAGGACGCCCGCGCAAGGCCGCACCTCACGGACGAGGAGCGGGCCTGGAAAGAGCTTCGCATCTATTACTTTCACAATTGCATCTACGGGCGGGTTTATCCGACCGAGCAACTCCAAAATCCCCTCTCGATCGGCGACCTCATCCGCCTCGACGGGACGGCACTACAAGCTGGTCCTGGTGGGTGACGCCCTGATGGCAGCCTGGGCGCTGCTCGATGCCCCGATGTACGGGCCCGCGGACCAAGGCGCAGCGGGGATCGCGTGGCTCGTGCACCTGCGCGAGCACTTCGAGCGCGCCGTCTGGCTCAACCCCGAGCCAGCGCGCGCGTGG
>JBBSDY010000868.1:0-1592 GCA_038240245.1 Polyangiales bacterium | reverse complement strand
TCGACTGCGCGCGCGAGCTCGTCGAGGCTCGTTTCGACACGTGCCAACTTGTCGTGGTAGCGCACGCGCACCTGTCGAAAGCCAAGGCGCTTGAGCTCGGCCTCGAAGCCTCCCACCTGGGCGAGCCGTTCGGCGGTGACCGACGTCCCGTAGGGAATGCGGCTGGAAAGGCATGCCGCCGCCGGCTTGTCCCAGACCTTGAGCCCGAGGACGCGGGAACCTTCTCGAACGTCGGCCTTGGTGAAGCCACACTCCACGAGTGGGCTCACCACCCCGGCTTTTTTGGCGGCATCGAGCCCGGGCCGGTAGTCGCCGAGATCGTCGCAGTTGGTTCCGTTGAGGATGGTCGCCAGGCCCCATTCGTTTCGCTTGGCCTGGGCGATGTCGTAGAGCTCGCTCTTGCAATAAAAGCAGCGATCGGGAGCGTTGGCGACGTAGCGCGGGTCTTCGGTCTCGTGCGATTCGACCAGGCGATGCTCGGCCTTCATCTCGCGCGCGATCTCCCGCGCCTGCTCGAGCTCACCAGGAGGCAGCGAGGCGGAAACGGCGGTCATGCCAACGGCCCGCTCGCCGAGCTCGCGCGAAGCGACGGCGAGCACGAAGGCGCTGTCGACGCCGCCCGAGTAACAAACGAGAGCCGATCCCAGGGCGCGGATTCTCGCCGCGAGCCGATCCAGCTTCTCCTCGATGCCGGTCACCGGTGTTTTGTAACACCCCGGGTGACCGGGCGCTAGAAAGCCCTGCCGCTAGAAACCCCAAACCTGCAGAGCGTACTTGCCCTGGCCCTTCTCGACGCTGACCAGCACGGTGTACTGACCGGGGCGAGTCAAGCAGAAGGGACCATCGGGATTGAGCATCGGGAAGGCGTCCTCGTTGGTGTCGTGCCCCACGACGTTCTTTTCGGGATCGAGCATCGCCATGTCCATGTCCCGAATGGTGCGTTCGCTTGCCGAGAAAATCCGGTAGCAGCGCCCCATCTCACCGCGAAACGCATAGCGTGCGATGGGATCTCTTTGTGTTTGGTTGCCCTGAAAGACGGGCGACACCGGTTTCATCGAGTTGGGCGGCCCGCACATCGCGGTCATTTGTCCGAGGTCCTTGTCGATGTTTCCAGAGGCGTGAAAGCCCTGGTAGCAGCTCTCGAACGTGCCGCCATGCACGCTGTCGGTTACCAGCATCGGATTGGGAAGCGCCGGCGCAGGCCCACGTTGCAACTCGAGCGAGGCGGTGTGGGCAGCCGGTGGGAGCGACGTGCCCGGTTGCGACCCCTGATGCGAGCACGCGAAAGACGTCGATACGATCCCCGCGAGCCCCAGAATGCCGAGCGTCGAGGTGCTACGCATGACAAAAGCATGATCGCGTCGGCGCGCCGGCGCCACTCGTCCTTGTGCCGTCCCCCTTCCGGGCCTCGGGGGGCCCCATCACGAAGGTCGCGCCTCGGGCCTCGCCCCCGCCATTTTTTCAATGATTCCAGCCGAATGCGTTGACCTGGATCGACGAGCCAACTAGATCTTGGCCTGTTCGGCGAGTTTGAGCCGGTGTGAATTCGGGGATTGGTGATGAAGACGATCGCGTTCGCGAGCTACATCAAC
>JBBSDY010000867.1:0-1597 GCA_038240245.1 Polyangiales bacterium | reverse complement strand
GGGCACGACGCGGGCGATTTGCTCTCTTTGCTGATGTCCGCCAAGGACGAAGACACGCGCGAGCAGATGACCGATCGCCAGTTGCGCGACGAGGTCATGACCATCGTGCTGGCTGGCCACGAGACGACGGCCAACGCGCTCACCTGGGCCCTGTTTCTGCTTTCCAAAAACCCGCTCGCCGCCCAGCGCCTCCGTCACGAGGTCAACGACGTGCTCGGCACACGTATGCCGGCGATGTCCGATCTTCCGCGGCTGACCTACACGCGCATGGTGGTCGAGGAGACGTTGCGGCTATATCCCCCGGCGTGGGTGCTCGAGCGGCAAGCCATCGCGAGTGACGTGATCGGCGGCTATCGCGTGGTTCCAAATACGATCGTGGCCGTGGCTCCGTACACGCTCCATCGACATCCGCGCTATTGGCCAAACCCGGAAGACTTCGATCCCGAGCGCTTTGCTCCCGAGCGTTCGGCAGAGCGGCCGAAGTACGCTTATCTGCCGTTTGGCGCTGGGCCCAGGCTCTGTATCGGCAATGGGTTCGCCATGATGGAGGCACAGATCATTCTCGCCATGGTCGTGCGAGATTGCGCGCTCCACGTGGTGCCCGACTTCAAGGTCGAGCTCGTCCCGTCGATCACGCTGCGGCCGCGCGGTGGCGTGCTCATGTCGAGAGTGCCGGTCGCCCGTGAGGCTGGCTGATGGTAAATGAAGGCGCGGTCACGGAAGGCGACTACTCCGTCGGCACCGGCATCTACGACATCACCGGTCCCGCGGCCGAAATCGTGATGATGGGCTATGCGGTACCCAAGCAAAAGACTTCCGGTATCCACATACGACTGCGGTCGCGCGCGTTCATCGTGGGCGACGCGTACAAGCGCGTCGTCTTCGTCAGCGCCGATCTGTGCATGCTCTTTCAGATGGTCAAGCTCAAGGTTTCCGAGAGGCTCGCCGCCGATCCCGAGCTATCGCGGTACTATAGCGAGCAGAACGTCCTTCTGTCGGCAACCCACACCCACGCCGGCCCGGGCGGATACTCGGGCTACTTTCTTTACGACGTTGCGGGCAGGGGGTTCATCAAGCCTCACTTCGACGCCATCGTTGACGGGATCTATCAGTCGATTCGACGCGCGCACGACAACCTGCGCCCGGGGCGGGTGCTCATCATCGAGGGCGCGCTCGATGGCGTCGGTGGCAATCGCGCCGTCGAGCCCTACGAGAACAACCCTGCCGACGAACGCGCACGATACGACGGCAACACCGACAAGACTTTCACTTTGCTGAAGCTCGTCGCGGCCGATGGCGAAGAGCTGGGCATGGTCAACTGGTTTGGCGTGCACCCCGCCAGCATTGGGCCCGACAACACCCTGATCACGGGCGACAACAAGGGCCTGGCTTCCTATCTCTTCGAAAAAGACCGGGGCACCGACTACCTGGCGCCGAAAACCTTCGTGGCCGCATTCGCCCAGGCCAGCGCCGGTGACGTCACCCCCAACGTCGACTTTGGGCAAGCGCCCGAGGACGTCACGTTCGAAAAGAACAAGAGTCTCGAGAATGCAACGTGCAAGCAATACCACAAGGCGAAGGAGCTCTACGATTCGGC
>JBBSDY010000866.1:0-1601 GCA_038240245.1 Polyangiales bacterium | reverse complement strand
CCTACGATGCCGATCGATTCGAGGTGAGCAACCACAAGTGGACCGCGCTCGCCGAAGAGAATCGGGGCGTCGCCATCTTGAACGACTGCAAATACGGAGTGGACGTCCAGAAGAACAGCATCAACTTGACGCTACTCAAGGCCGCGCTCGCGCCCGACATGCATGCCGATCGGGGTGTTCAGCAGTTTACCTATGCGCTCTACGCGTATACCGGAAGCTTCGGTGACAGCCGGATTGTCGAAGAAGCGTACGAGCTCAATGTGCCGGTCATGGCCCTGGGCGGCAGCGGCGGCACGGCGAGCCTGCTTCGTTCGAGCACTTCGAACGTGGTCGTCGAGGCCATCAAGCCGGCCGAGGATGGCTCGGGCGACATCGTCGTTCGTCTCTACGAAGCCAAGCGCACGACATGCGACGTCGTACTGACGACGACGCTGCCAGTGCGGTCGGCGCGGTCGACGGACATGCTCGAGCGCGGCGCCGAGAAGCTCGTCTGCAAGGACGGCGAGATTCGCCTTTCGTTTCGGCCCTTCGAGATCAAGACGGTGCGGCTCGCGGTGTAGACGGGCAGAGGGCCGCTCCGGCGACACCTGGCCGGCGATCGTGCTAGGCCAGCGACCATGGCCCACCGTGTAACGACGTTACCCCCGCCACGCAACGTCTCGTCATTTCCGCCCATCCGAACGATTGGTCGCAAGTGGGCGCCCTACGAGGACCTCTATCATTCGGTGCTCACCCGTTCGTGGTGGGAGTTCGTGGCGATGGTGGCGACCGCCTTCGTGCTGGCCAACGCCTTCTTCGGCTGCGCCTACCTCTTGCAGCCGGGATCGATCTCCAACGCGCGCGAGGGCTCGTTCGAGGATGCGTTTTTCTTCAGCGTTCAAACGATGGCCACCATCGGCTATGGCGGCATGGCGCCGGCGACGCTCTACGGTCACCTGCTGGTGACCTGCCAGGCCATCGTGGCGATGCTCGGCGTGGCGGTCGTCACCGGGGTCACGTTCTCGAAATTCGCGCGTCCGACGGCGCGCGTTCTTTTCGCGGACAAGATCGTCATCGGGCCTCGTGATGGAGTTCCGCACCTCATGTTTCGCATGGCCAACTGGCGGCGCAACACCATCCTCGAGGCGCAGCTTCACGTCATCCTTCTCATCGAGGAAACGTCGAGCGAGGGGCACGTCATGCGCAGACCCCTCGAGCTTCCCCTGGTTCGCGAGAAGAATCCACTCTTCGTCATGACCTGGACGGCCATGCACCGCATCGACGAAAAGAGCCCATTTTATGGGCCTGACGCCCTGGAAAAGGTGGGCAAGCGCAAGGGCGAGCTATTTCTGTCGTTGATGGGTCTGGACGAGACGTTTGCCCAGACGGTTCACGCCCGGCGCGGCTACAAGCTCTCGGACATCGTCGTGAACGCCCACTTCGCCGATGTCCTCAGCATTACCGAGGACGGCACCCGTCTCATCGACTACCGGGCCTTCCACGATGTCGTGCTCATGGACAACGTCGGGCTCCTGGACAAGCCATGTCTGTTAGCAAGTACATGACGCACCGTTTCCCTCGTCTGGATAGAAGCGATCTCGGAAGTGCTGCACTTGCCGGGG
>JBBSDY010000865.1:0-1628 GCA_038240245.1 Polyangiales bacterium | reverse complement strand
CGTATCGCCGGCCGAGAGCACGGGATGCTTCTCCAAAGGCGCCTTGCAATGAAGGCGGCGCTCCTCGCGCTCGCGATCGGCGCGGTGGGATGCTCATCGGATGCGATCAACACGCCCGACACGTCGCATGGGGCGGGCGGCTCCGCCATGATGGGCGGTGGTGCGGGGAGCGAAGCTCCGGGCAGCGGCGGCAACGCGGTCATCGATTCGAGCCCGGGCACCGCCGGAGCGAGCGACTCGGCCGGCGCGGTTGCCGATGCGAGCCTCGACATGGGCGTCGCCGATGCCGATCGACCCGATGAAGGCGGCGCTGCCTGCGACGCGGGCGCGACAGACTGGGGCAAGGCGATCGTCGACTCGACCAACAAGCGGTTTCCCACGCCGGCGCAGCTCGGAGCGTGGGGCTACCAGCCCGCGCTCTTTTTGCACGGCGAGTACCTCGTCTACAAGAGGACGCACGACGCTCGCTACCTCGCCTATGTCAAGGCGTGGGTCGATGCGCACGTCGATGCCAACGGGAACACCAACCCGGCGACGTTCGACAGCCTGGACGACATGATGCCCGGCAACCTCTTTCTCGATCTCTACCAGGAGACGAGCGACGCCAGGTACAAGACGGCCGCAGGCAAGATCCGCAAGCGCTACGATACGTATCCGCGCACCACCGATCGCTCGTTCTTTCACAAGATCGATCTCATCGGACAAACTTGGGGCGATGGTGTTTTCATGGGGCTGCCGTTCCTCGCGCGCTACGGTCACCTGTTTGCCGATGCGGCCTACGCGGACAGCGAAACCACCGACCAGCTTCTCAAGTACCACGACCACCTGAAGCACCCCACCAACGGCGTCCACTACCACGCATGGGACGAGCAAGGCGACGCCACCTGGACCAACCCCGCGACGAAACATTCGCCCGAGTCGTGGTGCCGGGCGGTGGGGTGGTACGCGATGGCGTCGATCGAGATCCTCGAGGTTCTCCCCGCCGATCACCCGAGCCGCACCCCGGTGATCGCCGTCTTGAAGGGGCTCATCGACGGCTACAAGGCCTTGCAAGATCCCGCCACGGGTCGGTGGTTTCAGGTCATCGATCGCGGATTGGATCCCAACAACTGGCTCGAGACTTCTTGCTCGAGCATGCTCACCTATTCGGTGTCGCGAGCCGTGCAGCGAGGGTACGTACCGGCGAGCTATGCCGACATCGCGATCAGGGGTTACCAGGGAGTCTTGGAGAAGATCTCACTGGGACAGGATGGACTGACGAACATCGCCGACATCTGCATCGGAACCGGCGTAGGCGATTACGCTTTTTATCTGGCGCGGCCCCGCGCCACGAACGACTTTCACGGCCTCGGCGCATTTTTGATCATGTACGAGCAGCTCGCCTCGCGCTGCCGCTAGCGCGAAGCTCAAATCCCGAATTGGTCGGCGGCGGGCTTCGGCTTCTGAACCGGCGGCGTGGGTGCCGGCGAGGGCGATGCGCGCACCGGCGAGCCGGGAGAGGGCGCTACCTTCGGCGGCACGATGGCAGGCTTGGGCGGCGTGCTCGCCAATGGCGACGCGGCTTCGGGCATTTTCGTGGTTTCTGGCACTTTTTCGGCGATGGTCGGAGCGGCTGCGACCGACGCGGT
>JBBSDY010000864.1:0-1635 GCA_038240245.1 Polyangiales bacterium | reverse complement strand
GGCGAGCAGATGCCGCGCGCGCTTCTTCACGCTCTTGCCACGGTGAAAAAGGCCGCTGCCATGGTCAACCTCGACCTTCGTACGCTCGACCCCAAAAAAGGCCAGGCCATCCTCGAGGCCGCCGACGAAGTGCTCGACGGCAAGCACGACGAGCAGTTTCCTCTGGTCGTCTGGCAAACGGGCAGCGGCACCCAGACGAACATGAACATGAACGAGGTGCTCGCCAATCGCGCGAGCGAGATCCTCGGCGGCGAGCGCGGCGAAGCGCGCCTCGTTCATCCCAACGACGACGTCAACTGTGGTCAGTCGTCGAACGACGTGTTTCCCACGGCGATGCACGTGGCGGCCGTGGCGTCGCTCAAAGAGCAGCTTTTGCCGAGTATCTCGCGCCTCGAGCAGTCGCTCGCGCAGAAGGCCGAGGCCTTTCGCACCATCGTGAAGATCGGTCGCACGCATCTGCAAGACGCCGTGCCCATCACCCTGGGACAGGAATTTTCGGGCTATGTCGCGCAGCTCGACCACGGCCTTTTGCACATCGAAGCGTCGCTGCCCCACCTCTACGAGCTCGCCCTCGGCGGCACCGCGGTCGGCACCGGCCTCAACGCGCACCCCGAGTACGCCGTGCGTGTGGCCAAAAAGCTCGCCGAGCTCACCGGGCATCCCTTCGTGACCGCGCCCAACAAGTTCGAGGCCCTCGCTGCCAACGACGCCTTGGTGCACGGGCACGGCGCCCTGAAGACGCTGGCCGCCTCGCTGACCAAGATCGCCAACGACATTCGCTGGCTCGCCTCGGGCCCGCGCTGTGGGATCGGCGAGATCGCCATCCCCGAGAACGAGCCAGGCAGCTCGATCATGCCCGGCAAAGTGAACCCCACCCAGTGTGAGGCGGTCACCATGTTGGCGGCGCAGGTGATGGGAAACGACGTGGCCATCAACATCGGCGGGGCCTCGGGAAACTTCGAGCTCAACGTCTACAAGCCGCTCATCATTCACAACTTTCTGCAAAGCGTGCGCTTGCTGGCCGACGGGTCCGAGAGCCTGCGCGAGCACTGCGTGGTCGGCATCGAGCCCAACCGAGAGCGCATCCAACACAACCTCGACAACTCGCTCATGCTGGTCACGGCGCTCAACCCCCACATTGGCTACGACAACGCCGCCAAGATCGCCAAGACGGCCCACAAGCAGGGAAAAACGCTCCGCCAGACGGCCATCGAGCTTGGCCTGGTGACCGGCGATCAGTTCGACGCGTGGGTCCGCGCCGACAAGATGGTCGGCAATTAGCCCTCGACAACTGCGTCATTTCGCGCGAAACATCGTTCGCGTTTCGCAGATCCGGCGATGCGAGACGAGTGGGGATGCCCCGGATTGTTTGCCCAGGTGGGCCCCGGTGGTAGAGAAGACATAACTGGGAGAAGGCACGCCGCTTGCTTATCTCCAAACTGCTATGAAGACATCACCAGAATCGAGCGACCTTCGTCGCCGCCCCGGCCCTCCCTGGCTCTCTGAAAACCCCGAGCAGCAAGCTCCCCGGCCTTCCAAGGGCCCAGGTTGGAGGCTTCCGGCCGGCCTGGTATCACATCCCGATGCCGAGGACGCCGAGGCGCCCTGTACCGATTAGCCTCCCCCCGACACGTC
>JBBSDY010000863.1:0-1644 GCA_038240245.1 Polyangiales bacterium | reverse complement strand
GCCCTCGTAAGAGCAAGCGCGTGCCATCGCAACCTTGGTGGAGTGGCGCAAATCGACGAGGCGATGGCGCGCGGTTGCGCGAGGGCGGGATCACGACTGTAGAGTGAGAGGGTCGGGGTCGAGGTCGAGGTCGGGGTCGAGGTCGAGGTCGAAGTCGAAGTCGAAGTCGAAGTCGAGGTCGGAGGTCGGACGACTATGACGCCGCGGCCCGTGCAATCGGCCACGGTTTGTCGCTGGTGCCCGCATGCCAGTTGTCGTGACGGCCGTCCCAGTGCGCCAACTTGACGTCGCGCGGATCGAAGTCGTCGAGACTGTTCATGTTGATGGAAACGAAGTCGCCCCCCAGCATCGCGAGGTGACCCTCTCCATAACAGTGGATCCCGCAGTGCTTGCAAAAGTACCGGCGGCCGACCTTCCCGCCCCACACGTAGACCGATAGATTCTCGGCCCCCGAGACGAGCTTGAACGCCGCGGGTTTCACGAGATTGCCCACCGAGGCCACCTTCGTGCAGATCGAACAATTGCATCGCGTTCCCTTGCTGCCGTCGATCACGACCTCGAAGCGGACGGCGCCGCAATGACAGCCTCCGCCGTGCTTTTTTGCTGCGCTGACGGGCGATACCACGTGGTGGGTTGCATTCTGGTCCATGGCTGAGCTCCTTTTCGGTTCTTCGTGATGACCAGAGCACTCTGCCACTCCCAAATGACAGCCTTATGTCAGTTATTAAAGGAGCCCGACGAATCGGGGCTTCAAGGCTCGCTGCTGGGGAAAATCAGCACCCATGACTGGGCGGAAGGATGAAAAAATGTGGCCTGCTTTCGTGGCTTGCTGCGATCGAAGTACGGATGCCACGCCAGCCGGCGCCAGGTCTCGGTATCGAGGATGGACTCCGGTACGAAGAGATCGAGCTCGACGTAGCGACCGCCCGTCAAGGCAGTGAGCTCGGGCCCAAAGCTCCACGCTTCATGACCTGGCGCTGGAGCCAGATCGTTGTGCATGGCGCCGCCGTAAGCCACCACCAGCTTCGTCACCCCCGCAGCGGCGTTGCGATCCAAACATCGCTTGATGGTTCGAGCGGCGATCTTGGCGGTGAGCTCTAGCATTCGAGGGACGACGTCGTCACCGGCCAGGGCGATCGCGTCGTACTCGGCGCAGGTGGGCCGCAGCGGCCATGGTACGATCCCGCGCTTTTTAGCCTCGTCGGCCAGGATGGCAAATTCGCTCTTGTTGGTCGTGGCCTGTGACGAGGTGATCGGCTTCTGCCGCTCTTTCACCACGTCGACTTGTTTGGCGCACCTGGGATCGGGCATCCACAGCTCGATGACCAGATCGGACGCGCGACCTTCGAGCATGGGCAAGACCGATTCGGTGAAGCGTCGCGTGGCCGAGGCCACGCCTTCTGTTCCCTTTTGCGCGTGCCCCTCACCGACCGCGAGCACCATCATGTTCTGGGCGAGAACTTCGCGAAACGCGACGTCGGGCGAGTCGAGCATCCGACAACCCAGCGCGCTGCAAGGCACTGTCGCAGTGGAGCTCAAAGGTGCAGAGGCCAAAGGTGCAGCCTCGATCGCGCGCTCCGAAGGCACGACCTTCCGCGACGCCCCGCCACAATGCGCGGTCGCCAACAAAATCAAAGAGAGCAG
>JBBSDY010000862.1:0-1654 GCA_038240245.1 Polyangiales bacterium | reverse complement strand
TCGCTTGCTCCGGTCAGATGGCTTGCACGTCCGAAGCACGCTGCCCACCAAACTCTTTGACGAGACGATCGTCATAGGTGTCGGCCACGGCGGACAGGTGCACGATGATCTGCTCGACCTCGGCGCCGTCGAGGCCCAAAGTGGGACGCTCGCTCTTGACGACGACGCGATCGTTCACGATTCCAAAGGCGGCGTTGGCGAGACCCTGCCCATTGAGCTCGAGCAGGCGCCGAAAAAGGGGCGATACCTGGGGATCGTCGGGAAGCGTCATGACCGGCGAGGTGGCCCGCAAGAAGGCCTCGTCACCGCGATCGCTCTTGGCGACGCTGACCAGGACGGCCGCGCTCCCGCGCTGGATCGTCCAGGTGGACAGGCCGGCGTTGTCGGCGCCTCGCAGCTTGGCGGGATCGAAGCCCAGCTTCACGATCACCTCTTCGACGAGCCTCTTGGCGCTCTCGAACTGCTTGGCGACTTCTTCGGGAGATGCGCTCATGAGGCAGGTGGAAGGCGGCCAGTCTTTGGCCGTGCGCAGAATCGCCGCGTCGGGCCCCGTGTGTCAATCGCTATCGGCGACCAAAACGTGAGCCGTTTCTGGAGGTTTGGGATTTGCCCGGATTTTGGGCCACGATTGGCACACCCGGCGGGCTACGGGAAAATATCGCGCTCCTTGTAGACCACCTCGAGCCGGCTGAGCGCCAGGGCGTAGGCGGCGATGCGCAGGTCGCACTTTCGGGTGCGGGCGAACCCCGTGACCTCGCGGTAGGCGATCTTCATGGCCCGCTCGAGGCGCTCGTCGACCTCGTCGAGCGTCCATTGCTCGGAGCGCTTGTTCTGCACCCACTCGTAGTAGCTCACCGTGACGCCGCCTGAGTTGGCGAGGATGTCGGGCAAGATCTCGATACCTCTGTCGAGAAGGACTTTCTCGCCTTCGGGGTTGCACGGACCGTTGGCGCCCTCGGCGACCAGCTTCACGTTGAGTGCCGCAGCCTCGTCTTTGCCGATCTGGTTCTCGAGCGCCGCCGGAATGAAGATGTCGGCCTTGGTGGCGAAGAACTCCTCGCGCGTGATCGATCGACCATTGGGATATCCGTGGATCGATCCGTTGGCCTGCACGTAGTCTTGCAGCTTGTGGGGGTTGAAACCTTCGGGGTTGTAGAGGTACCCGGTGTGGTCGCCGACCGCGACGAGCGAGACGCCGAGCCTCGACAAGAGGACGCCGGCGAACGAGCCCACGTTGCCGAAGCCCTGCACGATCACCGTGGAGCCTTCGAGCTCGAAGGATTTTTCGCGGGCCCACTCGGTGATGCAGTGCACGACGCCCTGTCCGGTGGCCTTGTCGCGCCCCAGCGTTCCGCCCGACGCGACGGGCTTGCCGGTGACGACTCCCTTGACGCTCTGCTTGTGCACGATGCCGATCGTGTTCATGTACGTGTCCATCGCCCACGCCATGATCTGCGAGTTGGTGCCCACGTCGGGAGCAGGAATGTCGTAGTCGGGGCCGATGTTGTTGCCGAGCGAATGAATGAAGCGCCGCGCGATGCGCTGCATCTCACTCTTCGAAACGCCGTGCGGATTGAATTTGATCCCGCCCTTTCCACCGCCGAACGGAATCTGCATCAGCGCGGCCTTCCACGTCATCATCGAGGCGAGCGCC
>JBBSDY010000861.1:0-1655 GCA_038240245.1 Polyangiales bacterium | reverse complement strand
GGGTATGCCGCGAACGAAGCTTCCGTAGACGCGCTCGTACTCTTGCTGGGCGATGCGTTGCTCGTCCGATCCCTCGCGGTGCTTGTCGGAGCTCGTGCCCTGATCGTGCCGCAGAGGGAAGAGGCGGTCGGGCAGGTAGCCGAGGGTACCGTGCTTTTGCCATTCGGGATGACTGCTCTCTTGCGTCCACGGCACGATCATCGGGTAGTGAAAATAGCGATAGAAACCCGATCCCGGCAGCCAGCTGCACATCAGCATCATGCCGAGCACCACCGCCAGCTCGCGCGTCTCGAGGGCCAGGCGCCGCGAGATCCGTCCGGCGAGGGGATTGTAGAGCGTGGCGAGGAGCAAGACGATCGTGAACGCGCCGATCGGCATGTGGTTGCCGATGAGCGGACACAGCTTGAGAACGCGATCGTTGGTATTGGAGTAGATGCCGATGAACGTCACACCGGCCAGGCCAATGAGCACGCTCTTCGCCGTGATGCCGGCCTGTCGCCAGCCGCGGTTTCCCGGGTCCGGTACGCCAAGGTTAGAAGGCTGCGCCTCGCTCAAAACCGGTTGCTCCCTAAGTCAGCGATGAGACCCCTCTCACTACCAGATCGCCACCACGGGTTATCCAACTATTAAATCCCCTGGCTTCCTCCGAGACGTCGTCGTCTTCGTGGGATCTGCCGAGCCCTGGGATGAACGGTCTTGGCGCGCATGATGGTGGGGGATAGTCTGCGCTGCCCATGAAGATTACTGCCGATCTCCTTTTCGATGGTCATGCTGTCCTCGCCGAAGGCCCCGTGTACAGCGCTGCCGATCACGCTCTCTTGTGGGTCGACATTCCGTCGCATCTCATTCATCGCCTCGAGCTCACCAGCGGGGAAAAGGCGGAGATGAACGTCGGCCAGGCCGTGGGAGCGGTGGTGCTCCGTGCGGCCGGCGGTCTCGGGATCGCGCTGCGCGACGGTTTCGCGGTCACCGATCGCTGGGGTGGCGCCCTCACGCTCGTTGCCTCGCCCGAGAAAGACAAGTCTGACAATCGCATGAACGACGGCAAGTGCGACCGCGCCGGGAGATTCTGGGCGGGGACGATGGCCTTCAAAGAGGGCCCCGGCGCGGGCGCTCTTTATCGACTCGATGTCGACCATTCCGTTCACACAATGGTGACGGGGGTGACGATTTCCAACGGCCTCTGCTGGAGCCTCGACAACAAGCAGATGTACTACATCGATACGCCGCTCGGGCGCGTCGACGTTTTCGACTTCGATGCAGCCACCGGTCGCATCGGCAACCGGCGCATCCTCTTCGAGATCCCGAAAGAGAACGGCGCGCCCGACGGAATGACCATCGACGAAGAGGGCTGTCTGTGGGTCGCGCACTGGGGCGGCAGCGCCGTGCGGCGCTACACGAAGCAGGGTGTGGTCGATCAGACGATTGAGATCCCCGCCTCGAGGGTCACGAGCTGCATGTTCGGTGGCGGCGATCTGCGGGATTTGTACATCACCACCGCGAGCACGGGTCTTAGCGCGGAGCAGCAGCGCGATCAGCCGCACGCGGGAGGGATTTTCGTGGCGCGCACGGGGGTGAAGGGGACACCGGGGTACGCGTTCGGGGGGTAGGTTGGGGAAGGGGTCGGGGTCGAGGTCGAGGTCGAGGTCGAGGTC
>JBBSDY010000860.1:0-1656 GCA_038240245.1 Polyangiales bacterium | reverse complement strand
GGGCGGCGCCGAGCAGCGCGAGCCCATCCTCTTCAACGTCATCCCGGGAGGCAGCTTTCTCTCCACGCTGCGCGGCAAGCTCGTCTACGACACCCGCGACGAGCCCATCTTGCCCACCCGCGGGTCGTATGTCTCGGTGGTCGGCGACACGGCGCTCGCGCCGCTGGGAAGCGACTATGGGTTCACCAAGCTCCAGATAGGCGTCTCGCGCTGGTGGAAGCTGCCCTGGGATCACGTGGTGCGCCTCGAGCTCGACTACGGCGCGGTCACCGGCAACGCCCCCTTCTTCGAAAAATTCTACGTCGGCGACTTCACCGATCTGCTTCCCGATCGGGTTCTCGACCTCAACTTCGACCGGCGCCGCGCGCCCAACTATTTGAAGACCGACATCGCCGAGGTCCGCTACGGCGACTATGCCGCCAAGATCCAGGGCGAGTACCGAATTCCCCTCTATCGCGGGCACCAGTCCGTCTATGGCATCGACCTTTTCGGCGCCGCGGGCGTGTATGGCGTTGCCACCTACCGCGATCTGACCGATCCGGCCGGCGGCTACCACGGCTTTGGCAAGATCCCCCTCGATCTCACGTTCAACCTTGGCTTTCGCATCGACACCAGCGCCGGTGGTTTCGTCTTCGCGTTTTCCAATCTCGTGGGTCTCGTCCCCGTCCGCGAGGGCCCGTGAGACGGGACGTCATCGCAGCTCTTCTCGTCGTGCTCATCTCGTCGCTCGTGACGATAGCGACACCGGCGCTCGCTCAGAATACGCCACAGGTTCGGCAAGCTAGTTTCGCATTCGACGAGAAGCAAATGCTGCGCGCCACCCTGGCCTACCATGACGTCGTCGACGGGCCCACGGTCGACAAATTGAAGGGCGGGCTGCCGACGATGATCGTCATGAGCGCGTTCGTCGTTCGCGACGACGGTCCACCCATGGCGATTGTGGCTTACAAGAGCTGCCGCGTGATCTTCGATCTCTGGGACGAGGTGTATCGACTGGAGATATCGCAAGCGGGCAACCCCAACGTGATGACCGTGACCCCCACGCTCGAGGGGGTTCTGCGGCGCTGCGCGGAGGTCGACCGACTGGCCGTGATCGCGCGATCGCTGCTTTCCGCGCCCGGCAGCTACCACCTCGAGGGGGTGGTCGAGATCAACCCGGTCTCGACGGACATGCGCGAGAGAATCAAGCGCTGGGTCAGCCGCCCCACCGGAGCGTCGACCGCGGCACCCGGCGACGCGCTCTTCGGATCGTTCGTGGGCCTCTTCGTGGCCCGCATCGGCACGGCCGACCGCCAGGTCGCATTCCGCACACAGTCGATTTCGCTGTAGGCCGTGTCCTCCTATTCGGCTCGCTCGAGCCTTCAGAGAACCTGTTTTCTTCCCTTGGTGTCCCACCACTCGCCCCACCTGCGCGCATCGTCTCCCAGCTCCTGGCGCGTCATGGCGGTGAGAGCGCGGGCCGCGCCCTCGACGATGGAGTCGATCGGATCGGAAAGCGCAGCGATGAGGCTGGGAATCGAGCGGTACAGCTTGAGCTCGCCGATCGTCCAGATGGCGATGAGGCGGCGCGCGATGGGCTCGTCGGGATAGGCGATCATGCGTTCGAGGCTGCGACGAAGAGGGAGCGCCTCGTCCCCCGAAGCCACCAGGCTGCGC
>JBBSDY010000859.1:0-1665 GCA_038240245.1 Polyangiales bacterium | reverse complement strand
TTCGCCGGGCTTTTCTTGGCACAGCAAACGAGCGACGCGGGCGCAGAGGCGCCGTGACATGCAGCCAGAACAAGGCCTGCCACCACCCAACAAGGTGCTCGCCCCACGCCCGGGGGCTACCGCGCCGCGATCATCGTGTCAAAGGACTAATTCGTGGCCGCGTCGCCTTGCTGTGCGCTTGCCCGGAACTTGGCCTCGGTGCGATCGCGCGTGGCGCTGACCGCCTGGTCCGACGCGAATTCGAGCTCGGGGGTAACGATGGACCCCGGCAGCGGCAGCTTGGGGACGATGAGCAACTCGAGCTTGACGATGGTGTGATCGGCATCGACGGGAGTCAGGCGCCACACGGCACGCAGATCGTCGACGTTGCCTTGGCCTTCGAGCCGGCCCTCGATGCGCTCGCCGCCGTTCTCGGGAACGGGCGCCCCGAAACGCGTCACGGCCCAGACATTGGCCGCGCCGTGGAGGATGGCCACCTGCAAGTAGACGTCGGTGGTGGGGCCGTTCTTGCCGACGATGCGGCTCTTCTGAAACCGGGGCATGAAGTCGCTGTAGTGCGCGTAGTCGGTGACGCTCTGCCGCACGATCGCCAGCGGAGCGTTGACCGCGGTCATGCCTCCACCCGCATGGATCGAGAACCCGGGCACCGTCACGTTGTAGCGCTCGGTGGCGTGCGTCCGCAGCAGACGCTGACTCTCTGTCTCGTTGCCATCGGCACGCGTGGCCGCGGGAGCCGCAAGGGCCGCCACCGAAAGAAGAACCATCAGGGAGCGCCGGGGTAGTTTCATGGTCAGTTGCCTCGATGTTGGACGAGCGAGAAGGCGATTCTATTGATGCTGTCTCGATGTCTCACTGGAGCGTCTCATAAGCACATCCCGTGCCCGCGAAAGAGCCCCCAAGCTGGGCCCAACCGGACCAAAGGGGCGACCTGACCGTGCACCGCCGCCCGACCCTGTGGCAAAACTCGCCCATCCCCGCTGCGATCTCGCCCACCGTCACGGCGAGCTGGCGATTTCGCCCTCTTCTCGTGGATCGACCGCTGCCATGGTGCATGACCCTTCGACCTTGACCCCCCTGTCGATGAAGATCGAGGGAGACCAGAGGTTGCCCACGATGCGGGCAGGGACATACAGCTCGATCGCGATGCGCGCGCGAATATTTCCGGTGACCGTACCCCCCCGGATGATGACCGTATCGACATCGATCTCGGCCGTTACCTCGGCACCCTCGCCGATGACGAGCACGTCCTCGCTGCGGATTTCGCCCGAAAAAGCACCGTCGATGCGCAGTCGCCCTGTAAAATAGAGCTTCCCATCGAAACGCGTGCCTCGGCCCAGAAGGGCCGTCAGCTCGACGCCGGAGAGGGAAGCATCCATAGCCACCCCTGGCATAACGCGCCACCCGCCACCCCCGCAAGCCACGGGGGCCCAAAATTGTGCTCCCCCGGCGAGCCGACCAGAGCTACGCTAGGAGCAGTTTGAGGCATTTCGCTTCCAGTTCCGCTCTCGGCCTGGCCCTCGTCGTCCGCGCGAGCCTCTCGCTCGCGCACGGCGAAGACGCAACCCCGACGGTCAACGACCAGCAGCAAACCACGCTGCCCGCGCCTACACGAGGCGCGAAGCAGGTTCTCTCCGACGCCGATCAGGGACCGAACGCGACAGGTAC
>JBBSDY010000858.1:0-1677 GCA_038240245.1 Polyangiales bacterium | reverse complement strand
AGTACCCTAACCTCGAAGGCGTCCGCCCGGCGGTCATGGTCAACTGGGTCGAAGCCAGGGCCGCCTGCGAGGCCGAGGGCAAGCGGCTGTGCACCGGAAGCGAATGGACGCTGGCTTGCGAAGGCGCCGAACGAGTGCCCTATCCGTACGGCTACACGCGCGACAGCACCGCCTGCAACATCGACCGACCCCATCCGGACGTCGACGAACAAGCCCTTCTGAACCCTCGCGACGTCTCGGCCGAGGTCGCCCGACTCGACCAGCGGGTGGCGAGTGGACAAATGGCGCGCTGCAAGAGCCCATATGGCGTGCAGGACATGACCGGCAACGTCGATGAGTGGGTGGTCAACGAGAAGCATTTTGGCCCGGCCCCCAGCGACGGAACCGAGCGACCCTTCATTTCGGGCCTCAAGGGCGGCTATTGGGGGCCGGTGCGCAACCGGTGCCGCGCGACCACGACCTTCCACAACGAATGGTTTCGGTTCTACCAGATTGGGTTTCGGTGCTGCGCGGGCTCCCCGTAATCCACCCTTCCCCTAGAGCGCCTCTTCGACTAGGTTTCCCGCCGTGGTCGCCCCGGCCGAAGACGTAGCGTTTCAATCTCACCTTCGGCTAGGTGCACAATCAGCCCGGGCCTATAGCTCAATCGGTCAGAGCCCCCGGCTCATAACCGGGCCGTTCCTGGTTCGAACCCAGGTGGGCCCACTCAACGCATCGACAAAGCGGGCGTGCGGCTCGCTCTGGGGCGACTATACCTTCATAAGGAGAATTCACGTTTGAGCCTCAGGGATCAGATTGCCAGCCTCGAAGCCCTTGCCGCCTGCGATGCCGAGCTACGCCGCTTAGAAGATCAACTTGCCGAAGAGCGCGGTATCCTTGCCAACTTGAAGAGCGAGCTGCGCAAGCTCGATGACAAGCTGGTGACGGATCGCGCGAGTCTGGCCGAGATGGAAAAGACGCGCAGCGAGCTCAATACCGAAGTGCGGCAGATGACCGTGCAGATCGAGAGGTCACGCGAAAAGCTTTCTCGATCGCGCAACGAGCGAGAGTCCAACGCCGCGCAGCGCGAGCTCGAAGAGCTGCGCAAGCTTCAGCGCGATCGCGAGGACGAGATCAACAAGCTCACCACGCTCTCTGAATCTGCGCGAAAGACGATCGAAGAGACCGAAGTCGCGCAGAAGAAGATCGCCGACGAGCTCGGGGGGCGCGAATCGGACATCTCCAAGACGCTCGCCGCGGCCGTCAAAGAGCGCGATGCCAAGCTCGTCGAGCGGGCTCGTCTCACCGCCACGGTGCAGCCGATGACCCTGCGTCGCTACGACCAAGTGCGGCTCCGCAAGGGAAACGCCATCGCCAAGACGATCGATGGCACCTGCCTCGCCTGCCACATGCGTCTGCCCCCGATGCTCTTTCAGAAGCTGATGCGAGGAGACGCGCTCGATCAGTGTCCCAGCTGCGCCCGCATCCTCTATTACGAAGCGCCCGCCGATGAACAACCCGGGGGGACGAGCTGAAGAGCTGCCCCACCTGCCGTCGGCTTTTTCCGGACGACGCGGGGTTCTGTCCTGTCGACGGCGCAGGTTTGCTCCGCTCGACCGACGTTCCGGTTGCCGGCACTGACGCAGATCCCCGGGTGGGATCGCTCATGTCGATGCGCTACCAGGTGCGGCGCGTGGT
>JBBSDY010000857.1:0-1678 GCA_038240245.1 Polyangiales bacterium | reverse complement strand
GGTGTTCTTCGCACCCGAGCAGCAGCGAAAGCCCACGTTGGCGGCTTTCTCGAGCGGGGCGCGGCCCTGTCCGTTGGCGCAGCGCGAAACGAGCTCGCCGCTCGGCCCGTACCCGCCGCGCGTCGCAACGAGCCCGCCGCTCGTGCCGCGGCCCCAGTTGCTGTCGGTCCACTCCCAGACGAGACCGTGCATGTCGTGCACGCCGAAGCTGCTCACGCATTGTGCGCGCGTTCCCATGGTGCCCGCGCCGGGGGCGGCTCCTGCCGCCACGGTGGCGCACGTCGCCGGGGTGAACGTCGCTCCGTACTCGTACTCATGGTTGAATGCACCTTTGCATGCATGCTCCCACTCGAGCTCGGTGCAAAGGCGCTTGCCTGCCGAGGCGCACATCTGTGCGGCCTCGTCGCGCGACACGTTGGTGACGGGCGCCTTGGCGGGATCGTTGGGGTACGGATATGCGTCGATGTTGAACTCGCCCAGTTGAACGCTGGTGGCGGGCAGCTCTTCGTTGGTGATTCGCGGCGTCGCTTCACACGACGAGCCCGCGATCAACGTGCCCGCGGGAATGAGCACCGACGCTCCACCGGCCACGGGGACCGCCGACGCTGCCGGAGCGCTCGACGAAGCCGCAGGCTCCGACGAAGACGAGAACAGCTTGCCGCATCCTTGCGCACCGGCCAGCGCAGCGAGTAGGCATACACCCAGACGAGCCTTTGCCATCATGGTGGGCATCGTCTTGGACCTGGCTGGCGAAGGCAAGGAGAATGAGCCGTGCGGATCGTTGTTCTCGATGGATTTTCGGTGGATCAGGGCGATCTCGGCTGGGACCACGTGGGCAGCCTGGGCGAGCTCACCGTTCATGAGCGAACCAGCAAGGGCGAGCTTCGGTCCCGCGCGGCAGGCGCCGTGGCGCTGCTCACCAACAAGGTCGTGATCGGCCGCGACGACATCGAAAGCTTGCCCGATGTTCGGTACATCGGAATTCTCGCCACTGGTACCAACGTCGTCGACTTCGAAGCCTGCCGCGCGCGCAAGATCGCCGTCACCAACGTGCCGGGCTACTCCACGAGCGCCGTTGCTCAGCTCGTGATCGCGTTGCTCTTGCACTTCATCGAAGATCTGCCGGGCTACGTGACGCGCGTGAAGCACAACGGCTGGGCCGACGCGCCCGACTATTGCTTCTTTCTTCACCCGCGCGTCGAGCTCGCCGGACGCACGATGGCCATCTTCGGATCGGGCAGCATCGGCCGCAAGGTGGCGGACATCGCTTTTGCCCTGGGCATGAAGGTGCTGGCGGCCGAGGTACCGGGAGGGTCGAGCGAGGGACGCGTTCCTCTCGATGTTGCTCTCGGGCAGGCCGACGTGGTCAGCTTGCACTGCCCGCTCACCGAGCTCACCCGAGGTTTCGTCGACCACACGTTCTTCGGGCGCATGAAGCCGGGGGCCATCCTCATCAACACGAGTCGCGGGGCGCTCATCGACGAGGCTGCGCTCCTCGAAGCGCTCGTCGCGGGCAAGCTCGGTGGCGCGCTGCTCGATGTCCTGACATCCGAGCCGCCCCCGCGCGATCACCCGCTGCTCGATCCCGCGGCTGCAAGGGCCGGGCGGGTCATCGTCACGCCCCACATCGCCTGGGGCACAGTGCAAGCGCGCCAGCGGCTCATCCGGATGGTCGCCG
>JBBSDY010000856.1:0-1695 GCA_038240245.1 Polyangiales bacterium | reverse complement strand
CCGTCCGGGGCTCCTCGAATCGGGCCCCTCGATCTTGCGCCCACGCATCGAGCGCGGCTTTGGCCCGGCCCTCGGGTTTTTGCGCTCCGAGCCACACCAAGGTCAGCGTGGCGAGAGCCGGCATCATCAACCTCGCGCGGGCTTGGCGGGCGCCTGGGCGTCGATTGCGGCGAGAACGGCATCGGCGTGCCCGTCGACCTTCACGCCCGTGAAGATCCGGCCCACCTTGCCATCGGGCCGAATGAGTACGGTCGTGCGAAGGGCGCCGGTTACTTTTCGCCCGTACATCAACTTGTCGCCGTAAGCGCCGTAGAGCTTGTGAACCTCGGAGTCGGGGTCCGACAACAGAGGGAAATGTAACCCCTGCTTCTCCTTGAAGCTGCAATGGGTGGCTACGGAGTCGCGGCTCACCCCCAGGACGACCGCGCCTTTGCGCCGGAGTGCGGCGGTTGCTCCCTCGAAGGCTATCGCCTGGCGGGTGCATCCGGGCGTGTGGTCCTTGGGATAGAAGTAAAGGACGACCCATTTGCCCCGGTACCCTCTGAGCGATACCTGCTCGCCCGCATCGGAGGTAAGTGTGAAGGCCGGGGCGGCGGTGTCGACCGCGGGAAGGCTCGACTTCTTGGGCTTGGTGGGGGGCGTGGTCTTCTTGGGCTTGGTTGGCGTCTTGGTCTTCATGGTCGTAGGGGGTGTTTAACCGTCGTTCGTCAACCAGGATAAGCTAGTATTTTGAAAGAGGAACCGTGCAATTCGACTTCGCCGCCAAAGAGCTGACCATCAAGCTCGTTTACTACGGTCCCGCGCTCAGCGGCAAGACGACCAACCTGCAGTCGCTCCATCTGCTGGCCGATTCAGGAGCGCGCGGCCGCCTCATGACCCTCGAGACCAGGGACGATCGCACCCTATTTTTCGACATGCTGCCGCTCACGTTCCGCTCCGCCAAAGAGATCGCCATTCGGATCAAGCTCTTCACCGTCCCGGGCCAGGTCATTCACGGATCCACCCGCCGGCTCGTTCTGCAGGGGGCCGATGGCGTCGCCTTCATTGCCGACTCGCAGCTCGCCGAGACCGAGAACAACGCCGCAGCGTTCGTGGATCTTCGCGAGAACCTCAAGGCCAACGGGATGAAAGTGGGTCAGCTGCCCCTGGTGATTCAGTTCAACAAGCGGGACATGCCCGCGGTTCGCTCGGATGCCGAGCTCATCGAGCTCGCGCGCCGGGGCCGGGAGCCCGTCTTTCCCGCCGTCGCCATTGCCAGCAAGGGCGTCCTCGAGACCTTCCTCGGTCTTTTGCATCTGACCTACAGCTCGCTCGATGCCGAGCACAAGCTCAAAGAGAAGTTCGGGCTCGGCGGGCAAGAATTTCTCGCCGATGTTGCCACGAAGCTCGGGTCCAAAGTCCCTGCCGATCAGCTCCTTCGCGCGTGCCTGGGTGGAGCGCTCGACGTCCTGACGGCTGACACGAGTGGCTCGTGATCGACGACGACGCCACGGTGCCGATCGATCACCACCTCGAGGCCCTCACCCTGGGCAACGACGTGCGCCTGCAAGATCTGGTCAATCGCGACGCACTGCGCGAGCTCGTGCGGTCGTTCCATGGTCTTTTCGGAATCTCGCTGCGGATTTTCACCGCCGACGGTTCGCTGTGGGCCGAGTCGGTTACCGAACAGGCCATCTGCAGCTACGTGGGCTCGCT
>JBBSDY010000855.1:0-1700 GCA_038240245.1 Polyangiales bacterium | reverse complement strand
CTCGCTTGCGGTGACGCTTGCGGCGCGACCAAACCGTTCTGCACCGCGGCCGGGTGTGCCGACCATCTCGACATCGCCGTGGTCAACTCGGGTCTCGGCTTTGCCAGCGGTACGCCGAGCGCATCGTGCAACGGGATGGCGACCCAACCTTCGTTTTGTTGGGACGGGTCGAAGACGCCGGCGGGCACCGTGATGCACGCCCTCGCGACGGCGGCGGGCAACTACCGGATGGTCCTCGTGGGCGTGGCGTCGCAGGTCAACCTTCGTGAGCCGGTCGGTGTCACCTACAACGGGGCGCCCATGGCGTACGCCGTTCGTCAGGCATCGACGGAGGATGGCTCGTGGGCGGGCATCTATTACATCCTCGAGGCCGCTCTTCCCATGAACGCGGGCAGCTATCCTGTCACCGTCACGTACTCCAACCAGATGCTCTGGGGAGCGGGGATCTTCGACGTCGTCGAATTCAAGAACGTGCACCAGATGATGCCCTTCGTGACCACCGCGGCCACCGATATTTCTGACAACTGCCCCATCGTGAGAGCCATCCCCGTCAATTTTTCGCAACTCGGATCGTTCGTCTACGCGCTGACCGCCGCCGCCAATGGGGCCGTCAGCGGCGGACGGGGAACGAGCACGACGCCCGTCGGCTTCGTCGAGACGTTGAACCTCGGCGTGGGCTTTCCCAATCCCGCTTTCTTGGCCGGGATGGCTGGTTACATCGGGCCCGTCGACTCGAACCAGACCTTCACGTGGAACGTCGCCAACTGCTACAACTCCGCCAGCGTGGGCGTGGCCATTCACCGCATGGGCGTGCCCTGACCTCGAGAGCCCGCGTCTCTGCGTGGCTCGTCGCGATCGTCTGGTTGACCGTCGCGGGCGCCGCATTTTCGCACGACGACGCGGCGAGGCCCCCAGCGGGAGAACGGACGATCGTCTTGCTCGAGGGATCGTCGCCGGAGCCCGCGCCCTACCTTCGGGCGGTGCGCGATCATCTGGGCGATCTGGGCGTTCACATCGTCACGACCCGCACGACCGACGCGCAGCGAGCCCTCGTGGCCACCGTGCGTGTCGCTCGTGAGGCTGCGGTGCGCGAGCACGCCGAGTGCACCGTGTGGGTCGATCTCCCGCGCCCCGGCGACATCGTTCTCTACCTGCTCGAGCCCCAAACGCCGCACCTTTGGACACGCAAGCTGCGCGCCCGCGACGAGACGCCTGCCGCGACGATCGAACGGGTGGGACTCATCGCACGCTGGGCCGTGGCCGCGCTCATCGAGGGGCGACAGGTCGAAATGGATCCCGATCCCGAAACGGTGGCCAGCGCGGCGATCGAGATCCCACCGGCTCCGGTCGCCGAGCGCGCGCCGCCATCCAAGCCTCTTCCAACCCCACCCGCGCCTATCTTCCGGGGATCGCTGGGGGCGAGCTACACCGGGAATACGTTCTCCGGCGATGTCCCATGGGAGAGCGGCCTCGCGCTGGAAGTGAAGTGGCGGATCGACGCAGGCTTTTTCTTGGGAGGGGGGTACCGCGTTCTTCTTCCCGCCAAGATCGAGACTCCGGTCGCCACGGCGCGGGTGAGCCGACATCCCGTGGAGCTCATGGTGGGGTACCAGGCCCGACGCGCCGCGTTCTTCTGGTTCGTCGAGGTAGGGGCGATGTTGGACTACACTGTGCGCTCCACCACGGCCGTCGCCCCGTCG
>JBBSDY010000854.1:0-1712 GCA_038240245.1 Polyangiales bacterium | reverse complement strand
TGCGGTCACCGTGCGCGACGAGGACATCATCATCGAGGTTCCCGGCGAGGACGAGCGGACGTTCAAGGAGATCCGCGACATCATCAGCCAGACGGCCCGCCTCGAGTTCAAAATACTCGACGATTCCAACGACTTTCTCGGTCAGGCGACGCGCGGCATCAAGGAAGAAGATCTCCCCAAGGGTGTCACGTTGAGCGTCCAGAACGCGCCGGTCGGCCCCGGTCAAACCAAGCCGATTCACGTGGCGCAGATCAAGAAGCAACCCGACGAGACGATGAAAGAGGCCCGGGGCCGGCTCACCGAATGGATCTCGACGTTGAACGTTCCCACCGATCACGAGATTGGTTACGGAATCATGCGCGAGAACCTCGATCCCAACTTGCCCACCCAGGTCGAGACGGGATGGGACACCTACTACCTCTTCAACAAGGCCGAGATCACCGGCGACATGCTGCGCGACGCGCAAGCGGTGCCCGATCAGCAGAACAAGGGCATGGGCGGATGGTACGTCTCGCTCACTTTCACCGAGGCCGGTGGCGACCGCTTCGAAGAGATCACCGGCGCCAACGTGAAGCGTCGCTTCGCCATCATTCTCGACTCCAAGGTCAAGTCGGCACCCGTCATTCAGGCGAAAATCGCCGGCGGGCACGCGCAGATCACGCTGGGCGCGAGTGACAACCAGTCGCAGCTCGAAGAGGCCCGCGAGCTCGAGCTGGTGCTCAAGTCCGGCGCGTTGCCCGCTCCCATCTCGCCGTCCAACGAGCAGCGCATCGGCCCCTCGCTCGGCCGCGACGCCATCGCCCAGGGCGTGAAGGGCGCGCTCGCCGGATCGCTGCTCGTGCTCACCTTCATGGTGATCTACTACCACCGCGCCGGCGCCGTCGCCGACATCGCGGTGCTCTTCAATCTGCTCTTGCAGCTCGCGGTTCTCGCCAGCTTCGGCGCGTCGATGACGTTGCCCGGCATCGCCGGGCTCGCGCTCACCATAGGCATGGCGGTCGACGCCAACGTGCTCATCAACGAGCGCATCCGCGAAGAGCTGCGCAACGGCAAGAGCCCGCGGGCCGCCGTCGACGCCGGCTACGAGAAGGCGTTCAGCGCCATCCTCGACGGACACGTCACGACCTTCATCTCCGGGCTCATTTTGGCCCAGTACGGCACCGGCCCCATCAAAGGCTTTGCCGTGACGCTCATCGTCGGCATTCTCGCCAGCCTGTTCACGGGCGTCGTCTGTACGCGCCTGGTCTTCGACTGGTGGGTTCGTGGCCGCAGGATCAAGACCTTGAACATCGGGTAGAGGAGAAACCGCGTGGAGCTCTTCAAGCACGGCAAGGTCTACGATTTCATGGCGATCCGGGTGTACTGGATCGCCTTCAGCTTGCTCGCCGTGGTGCTCGCCTTCTTCAGCGTGCTGGTGTGGCCCAAGCCAACCTACGGCACCGACTTCAAGGGAGGCACCGAGGTCGAGGTCGCCTTCACCAAGCCCATCGACGCCGGGGCCGTGCGCACCGCGGTGCACAACCTGGGTTTCGCTGCTCCCGACATCGTCTCGGTGACCGATCCCGTCAATCCCAATCGCTACCTCATTCGCGTGCAAGAGACGTCGGCGCTCGACGAGAGCAAGCGGGGGGGCCATCGACGATGCGCTGTGCTTTGCGGCGTCCGGCGATTTGCCCGAAGAGCGCTGCCCGGTGTCGGCGCGCCCCACCGAG
>JBBSDY010000853.1:0-1715 GCA_038240245.1 Polyangiales bacterium | reverse complement strand
GACTTTGAGGGCAAGTTCGCGGCCAAGCTTGATGTCCGTCCCCCGGAGTACTTGCGCCATGCCGCCCCGCCCGACTTCCCCGGCAATCCGGATCCTTCCGCTCCAAAGGGGCGTCGTGGAATCTCCTGGGTCGCTTGCCTGGACGTCTGTGGCGATCGCGGCTTCCGGGGGGGGCGGGATGTGGAGTTTATCGTTCATGGCCGGGCCGCAAGCCTATACCACGCGGTGCGGGCCAGCCCACGGCCCTCGGAGCGGAGGTGCACCGCTTACCGCCATCGAGTCCACGGTCTAGAGCTCGATGCCCGCCACTTCGGCGAGTGGACGGCCAAGCCGCTTGGCTCGCTTGAGCTGCGAGTAGCGCCAATAAGTGTAAATGACCGGAATCATTTCGAGCGTCAGAAATGCGCTCGAGAGCAGACCTCCGACCATCGGGGCGGCGATTCGCTTCATGACATCGGCACCGCTCCCCGTCGCCCAGAGCAAGGGGATGAGACCGATGAGCATCGTCGCGACGGTCATCAGCTTGGGGCGGACACGAAGCACCGTACCTTCGGTGTGAGCGTGAATGATGTCATTGAGGTCGTTCATCTTGCCAGCCTTGAGCCGGCGGATGAACGCGTGATCGATGTACACGATCATGACCACGCCCGTCTGCGCAGCGAGGCCGACGAGCGCGATGGTGCCGACCAGAACGGCGGTCGAGATGCGGTAGTCGAGCAGGTAAAGGAGCCACACGCTTCCGACGAGGGCGAACGGTATGGACAAGAAGACGATGAAAACTTCAGTTAGGTGTCGAAACTGCAAATAGAGCAAAACGGCCACCGAAAGCAGGGCGATGGGAATCAAGAACTTCATCCGCTCGCGCATGCTTTCGAGAAGCTCGTACTGACCCGTCCACTTCATGTACATCCCCGGGGCGAGGTTCAGATCCTTGTTGGCCTGGGCGCGCGCGACCACGGCCTTGGCGTCGCTCACGTACCCGCCCAGATCGCGCCAGGGCTCGAGATCCACGTACACATAGCCGACCAAAAGGCCCGCCTCGTCCCGCAGCATGGGCGGGCCCTCGACGACCTTGACGTCGGCCAGCTCGCCGAGTGGAATGTGGTTCGTCTCCGAATCGGAGCCTGCGCGCTGGCGAAGAGGCACCAGCACCTGGCGCAGGCGCTCGGGGCTCGAACGAAAGTCTTGCTTGTAGCGAACGTTGACCGTGTACCGTTCGCGCCCCTCGACGGTCGTGGTGATTGGCTCCCCGCCGATGGCCTGCTCGATGATCGCGTTGAGCTCGCCCACCTGCAGCCCAAAGCGCCCGAGCGCCTCACGTTTGGGTACGACATCGACATAGGTTCCCCCGAGCGAACGCTCGTAGAGAACGCTGCGCGTGCCGGGGACCTTCGGCAAGATGGATTCGAGCTGTTCGCCGACTGCCTCGATCGATTTGAGGTCCTGGCCGAACACCTTGATGCCCACCGGCGTGCGCACGCCCGTCGTGAGCATGTCGATGCGCGTCTTGATGGGCATCGTCCAGGCGTTGGTCCAGCCTGGCAACTGCAGCTTCTGATTCATTTTGCCGATGAGCTCGTCCCACGTTGCCGGCGCCTCTTCGGGCCAGACGGTCGCGAGCGGCCTCTTCATGAACCCGGGCGCCCAGCCGCTGTACCAGCGCTCGTGGTGAATCGCCGGCCACTCGCCGGGAGGCTTGAGCTGGATGATGGTCT
>JBBSDY010000852.1:0-1729 GCA_038240245.1 Polyangiales bacterium | reverse complement strand
GTGGCCCGACGTCGAGATCGCCAAGATCAAATTCGAGACGACGGGCAAGGACGCCTTCGTGATGCTGGCGGGGATCACCGTGGCCGCCGAGGGCCCTTACCTGGCGAGGCCCAACTACAAGACGTACAAGACCGACGGCTGGTTTGCCTACCAGGGCTTCGACGTGCAAAAGCGAAAGGGCACGGCGCTCGACATGAGCTCGCTGCTCGATGCGCCCGCCGGAAAGCACGGCTTCGTCAAAAAGCCCAGCGGCGAGAGCTTTGCGTTCGAGGACGGATCCGAGGCGCGGTTCTTCGGTCTCGACGTCGTGGCAGCCTCGAATTTTCCGACCCACGCCGAGGCCGATCAGATGGCCGACCTGATGGCGCAAATGGGCGTCAACATCACGCGGCACCACCACATGGACGCCGACTGGGCCGACAAGAACGTGTGGGGCAAGAAGGACAACACGCTCGCTCTCGATGCCGAGTCGATGGACAGGTTCGACTACCTCGTCGCGGCGTTGCAGAAACGCGGCATCTACCAATATCTCGATTTGCTCGTGCACCGGCGTCCGTTCGACAAGGACGGCATCGAGGACGCCAAGGAGATCGGCAACGGCTACAAGCTCTACGCGTCGTGGGTGCCGCGGCTCATCCAGCTGCAAAAGCTCTACGTGAAGCTCTTGCTCACCCACAAGAACCCCTACACCGGCAAGGTCTATGGCGACGATCCGGGGATTGCCATGCAGGACGTCATCAACGAGGACAGCTTGTTTTATCGCGGGGCCGGCGCCGAGTGGACGATCAAGGGCAAGCGCTACAACGACATGTGGAACGGCCAGTACAACGCCTGGCTCGCCAAGAACATCGGCAATCGCGCCAAGCTCGAGGCGCGATGGGCGCCCGGGCCGGGCGAGTCCGGAAAGAAGGGTCTCGGTCCCGGCGAAGACCCCAGGGCGGGCACCGTTTTCTGCATCGAGTCGTGGCTCGACGATTCGTACAAGCAGTTCACGCGCCAGCGGGTTCTCGATACGTACTTCTACTATTACGCGCTCGAGGCCTGGTACTACGGCGAGATGGCGAGCTACGTCCGCCAGTTTCGCAAGAAGGGGCTCGTCACCGGCAGCAACCACTGGGCGACCGCGCCCATCGACAACTACGTCAATGCGCGCACCGACTACCTCGATCGCCACGAGTATTGGGCCATCCCGAGCGCGGGATTCGGCTTTGGTCCGGGCGTCAGCTTCGATCCCACGTCGATGACCAGGAGCGCGAAGGGCGGGCTCTTCGGGATGCTCACCGCACGGCGCGTCAAGGGCTCGCCGATGATCGTGACCGAGTGGCAAGACTCGGCGCCCAACGACTACCACCACGAGGGCCTTCTCTACATGGCCGCCGCGTGCGACTTCCAGAACTGGAGCGCCGTCGAATTTCAGTTTGGCACCGCCGACGGAAGGGCGGCGGCGATCAGCGATCCGTTCGACTCCACCGCGCCGAGCATGCTTGCCGCATGGCCCATGGCGGCGATGATCTTTCATCGCAAGGACGTGAAGTCGTCTGGCGACGAGGCGTACGTTCCGCTCTCCGACGCCGAGGTCTTCAGCCCCGAGACGAAGGTGACGCTCCCCGCCGGCGTTCACATCACGCAAGGCGGTGAAGTGGACAGTCAGAACGAAGTCTTTGGCAGAATCTTCTCCGCGCTTGGCATCGCGATTCTGCTGATGTACCTGATTCTCGTGATGCAGTTC
>JBBSDY010000851.1:0-1735 GCA_038240245.1 Polyangiales bacterium | reverse complement strand
TGGCCGTCCACAAGGCCGACTGCGAGAAGATGATCGCCGCCTACGAAGCGCGTCCCCAGAAGAGCCAGGTCTTCGCCGAGATGTTCCAGCACCGCACCGATCCCCCCTACCGCAAGCTCAAGGAAATGATCGCCACCGGCGAGCTCGGCGAGGTTCGGCGCATCAACTGGATTGTCACCGACTGGTTCCGAACCGAAGCCTACTACCGCAGCGGTGGCTGGCGGGCCACGTGGCGAGGCGAGGGCGGTGGCGTGCTGCTCAACCAGTGCCCGCACAATCTCGATCTCTGGCAATGGATGTTCGGCCTGCCCTCGCGCGTGCGCGGGTTTTGCCGCTTCGGGCGTTTTCACGACATCGAGGTCGAGGACGAAGTGACGGCCTATCTCGAATACGACAGCGGCACGACCGCCGTCTTCGTCACCACGACCGGCGAGGCTCCGGGAACCAACCGGCTCGAGGTGGCGGGTGAGCGCGGCAAGGTGGTTCTCGAGGGCGAGCGCTTCTCGTTCACGCGCAACGAGATGGCGATGTCCGAGTACAGCCGAACGACGAGCGAGCGCTTCACGCCGCCGGCGGTCTGGAATGTCACCATCCCCATGCAAACCGTCGGATCTCGCCACCGGGGGATCTGGCAGAACTTCGTCAGCGCCGTCCTCGACGGTGAGGCGCCCATCGCCCCGGCCACCGAGGGCATTCGCAGCGTCGAGCTGGGAAACGCCATTCTCCATTCGGCGTGGACCGGTCAGACGGTGACGTTGCCTCTCGATGCCGTCGCCTACCAGCGGGCGCTCGAGGAGCGCGCCGCGACCTCGCGCTACCAAAAGCCCGAGCTCGCACCGGCAACCGACGACGCCGCAAGGGCCAAAGGCGCCGACATCACCAAGTCTTTTTGATGGCCACCTGATCCCAGGAGACAACGCATGTTCCTCACCGGTTTCACCGATGAAGCCGCCCGCGACATCGACGGGCAAATCGCAGCCACCCGCGAGCTCGGGTGGACGCACATCGAATCACGCAACGTCGACGGCACCAACCTGCACGATCTCGAGGACGCCGACTTCGAAAATGTCGCTGCCAAGCTCGAGGCCGCCGGCATTCGCATCAGCTGCTTCGGCTCGGCGATTGCCAACTGGAGCAAGTCGATCGAAAAGCCCTTCGACGTTTGCCTCGCCCAGTCGCGACGCGCGGCCGAGCGCATGCGCAAGGTCGGCACGCGCTTCGTGCGCGTGATGAGCTACCCCGTTCTCGAGGGTCGAGCGCTGGCCGATCAGATGCAGGACGAGCGCTTTGCCAGGCTACGCGAGATCGTGTCCGTCTTCGGCGCCGAGGGCCTCACTGTCGTGCACGAAAATTGCATGAACTACGGAGGCATGGGCGCTCCCTTCACGCTCGAGATGCTCGACAAGGTGCCGGGGCTCAAGCTCGTCTTCGATACGGGCAACCCCGTTCATACCGCCGACTACACCAAAGCCGAGCCGCGACCCAGGCAGTCATCGTGGGAATTCTACCGACAGGTGCGCGACCACGTGGTCTACGTGCACATCAAGGATGCGGTCATGGACAGCGCAACGGGGCAATCCGAGCACACGTTTGCGGGCGAGGGACAGGGCGATGTGCGCCGCGTCGTGGCCGACCTCATCCAGCGCGGCTACGAGGGCGGCTTTTCGATGGAGCCGCACATGAAGGTCATCGTCCACGAAGGCGATCGCGGTGGCGAGCCGGCTGCCCGGTTCGC
>JBBSDY010000850.1:0-1735 GCA_038240245.1 Polyangiales bacterium | reverse complement strand
TGAGACGGGACTTGTCTGGCAGCGGGCCCCGGTCCAGGGCGCATTCGGCGATGCCCCGATGGGCTGGCCCCAGGCGGACTTCGCCTGTCAGCGCGTGAAAGCGACGCGGCTCGGGTGGAGACTTCCGAGCCATGCCGGCGTACCTCGCCGGATCGGCAGGGGTGAAGTGGGTGAATGCGCATCCCGAAAACCCTGCGCGCCACGGCCTTCCCTCGGTGCTCGCCCTCTACATCTTGAGCGATCCCGAAACCGCCGCGCCGCTCGCGGTCATGGATGGCACGCTCCTCACCGCGGTCCGCACCGGCGCGGCCGCTGCCGTCGCGTCCCGGCACCTGGCCAAGCCGGCGCCGCGCTCCATCGGCTTCGTGGGTTGTGGTGTGCAGTCTCGTTTTTTGCTCGAGGCACATCGTGTCGTCTTTGGCGCGCTCGAGGTTCGCGCCTTCGATGTCCGGCCCGAGGCGGCGGCCCGTTTCGCTGCCGAGGCGGGTGGCATCGCGGTCTCGGCCGAGCAGGCTGCGGGTTGCGACATCGTCTGCACGGCGACGCCGTCGCGATCGCCGATCGTCGAGCGATCGTGGATTCGCAACGGTGCCCACATCAACGCGCTCGGCGCCGACGCGCCGGGCAAGCAAGAGCTCGATCCCCGCATTCTGACCGACGCGAAGGTGGTCATCGACGACTGGGAGCAAGCGACCGAGAGTGGCGAGGTGAACGTTGCGCTCCACGACGGCCGTTACCAGAGAGAGCAAATCCACGGCACGCTGGGCGAGGTGATCGCCGGCAAAAAAACCGCGCGAGAAGGCGACGAGATCACCGTTTTCGATTCGACGGGGCTGGCGATTCAAGATCTGGCGCTGGCCCGTCACGTGTACGACAGGGCCCGCGAGCGGGGCCTCGGCGCCGCAATGGAGATCATCCCTGGGGCGCCCCGCTAAATGTGCTAAACCGGGCGCCCAATGGACATCTTGTTTGCGGCGACCGAGCTTGCCCCCCTCGTGAAGGTGGGCGGTCTGGGCGACGTCACCTCGGCCCTCAGCAAGTCGCTCCGACAGCTCGACCACAAGGTCACCCTGGCCATGCCGCGATTTCCGCCGCTCGAGCGGGGCGGCCTTTTGGTTGCCCGGCGGCTCACCCCCCTGGTGTTCACGATGGGGCACAGCCAGGTCGAGGTCACCGTCTACGATGGTCGGCTCGGATCAGGCGTCGAGCTCGTGCTTTTCGACGTGCCCGGTCTCTATGATCGAGGCGGCGTCTACGGCGAAGGCGGCGAAGGCGATCTCGAGAACGCCAAGCGCTTTGCCATCTTTTCGCGGGCGGTGGCCGAGCTGGCGCGCCAACGCGCCCAGTCGGGGGCGCCCTTCGACGTCGTTCACGTGCACGACTGGCCCGCCGCGCTCGTGCCCGTGTACATGCGCGAGGGCCAGTGGCCGGGCGGCAAGCCTACCCCCGTCGTCCTCACCATTCACAACCTGGCTCACCAGGGAATTTTTCCCCGCGAGGTGCTGGGGGCCATCGGCCTCGGCGATCACGTCTTTTCGCCCGACAACCTCGAATTCTACGGCAAGGTGAATTTTCTCAAGGGTGGCCTTTTGGCCTCCGCCAAGCTCACCACCGTCTCGGCCACCTACGCCCGCGAGATCCAGACGGTCGAGCGGGGGCACGGCCTCGAGGGCGTTCTCGCCCAGCGTTCCAAGGACCTCGTTGGCATTACCAACGGCATCGACTACGCGACGTG
>JBBSDY010000849.1:0-1745 GCA_038240245.1 Polyangiales bacterium | reverse complement strand
CTCGATGCGCGCGCAGCTTCACCGCGTTGGGTGTCGTTCCGAGGACCTGCGCCACTTCGCGAAGGGTCAGGCCGTCTCGTTTCATCAGCTCGAACACCACGCGTTGCGCCTCGGGAAGCCGCGCGAGCTCGCGCTCGACTTCGAGCGCCATTCGCTTGGACTGCAGTAAATCGTCGGCCCCCTCGACCCATGCAACCTCCTCGACCGCGTGTGCTTCGTTGCGAGCGGCCTCTCGCTTCTGGCGACGATATCCGTCGATGAAGAGCCGTCGGGCGATGGCAAATGCCCAGGGCAGCACATCTGCCCCCCGGAGAAACGAGCCGCGCGACGCGTGAAGCTGCAGCATCGTCTGCTGCAAAAGGTCTTCGGCGGGTACCGCATCGCGAGTCTGGCGCAGCAGATAGTTGTAGAGCCGGGGGGCGAGGACATCGTAAAGATCGCCGAATGCGGACTCGTCGCCGTCGGCGTATCGCTCCATGGCCAGGTTGGCGACCTCACGGGACGCCTTCTCCTCGAGGCCGACGGTCTGCTCGGAACGGGGTGCCGGATCCATGCCTGCAGTGGGCAGTCTCGAGTCGACCAGAGCCCAGGCGATCGGCGGGCCCATCCCCACAATACGCCACGGACTCGCGTTTGGTGTCGCGGATACCAACATTCGCGATGGCCTCCGCCGGTCCTTGATCCTCAAGTTCGGTGGGCATCGACCGTTTGGCCCGCCGGCCGCGTCGTTCCACAATGCGCGTTCGGCGGTTTTGCCTTTTGGGGGAACATCCAATGATATCTGATCGTTCCTATGGTGCCGCCGCCGCGGTCGTGACGGTGGGCTTCCTCGACGGTCAGACTCAGGCAGGCACATTGACGAGGTTTTCACCTCTGGCCGCCGATCTCGCGCTGACGCTTACAGGAGGACTCACCGGGAAGGCAACCTATCCTTCGGAACGAATCGCATACGTCGCCTTTCAAAGTGCTCCGGGCGATCGCCCGGCCCCGTCCGATGGCGCCGCCACGCTCAAGCTTCACGTCAGCGGCGGCCGGACGTTCCTGGCCGACCCCGTCAACCTCGATGCTCCCGGGGCCATCGGTTTCTACGCACGGCCCGCGGATCCGCAGAGCCCGTTTCGAGAGATTTTTTTCTACCACCACGGCGTCCTCATGAAGGAGGTGAACGAGCCGCTGGGGGCCATGCTCGTCAAAGATGGCAAGATCGGCTCCCAGGCGCTTTCCATTGGGCTCGACGCGCAGAAGGAGCAGAAGCGAACGCCCATTGGCCAGATCCTGCTCGAGCACAAGAAGGTCGACCGCGCGGCGCTGGATCACGCGGTGGTTTTGCAAAAGCGCAAAGGAACTCGACTCGGTGAAGTCCTCATCGAAGCCGGCCTCGTCAACGCGCACGACATCGAGCTGGCTCTTGCCGAACAACGACGGCGGGGCGGCAAGAGAATCGGCCAGATCCTGGTCGACATGAACCTCGTCTCCGAGGTCGATCTCTCTACGACGCTTGCCAAGAAATTCCAGCTGCCTTTCGTCGATCTCGACCAGTGCTCCATCAATCTCGCAGCCGTCGAGGAGCTCGCCCGCGACGTCATCGAAAAGCACAAGATTCTACCCGTCGACTCGGACCCCAAAGTCCTCACCATCGCCATGGGCGACCCTCTCGCCATCGACAGCATCGACGCCGTTCGACTACATACCAAGAAGCTGATTCGCGAGGTCGTCGCCACCCCCAGCCAGCTCGAAAGATACAT
>JBBSDY010000848.1:0-1752 GCA_038240245.1 Polyangiales bacterium | reverse complement strand
GTTGTTGGCCCAGCGGACGTCGACGTCTTTCAGCTTTCCGTCGACGTGCATCTTGCAGTTGGCCACGAAGCGGATGTGCTCCTGGCCGAACACGGGCGGATCGATCGACAGGCGTTGACGTAGCGCCTGCTCGGTGAACAGTCCCGGCACGAGCAGAAGGGCGTCGTCGGTCGTCTTGTAAGGGACGAGGGTGTCGGCTTGGGGGGGCCGATCGGAGGGCGCCGGCTTGTTCCAGCGCTCGGTGCGCGTGGTGTACTCGCAGTGGTGGCCGTTGAGCTCTTCGGCGCTGGCACAGGACAGAGCCTTGGAGTCCGTGGACACGAGCGTGATGGCGACATCGGTGTCCTCGCCGTCGGAGAACGTGCGCGGGGGGGCCGGCTTTTTCTTGAAGTAGAATTCCGAGTAGAGCGCGAACGCAAAGAGGGCGACGACGCCCCAGGTGACGTACTTTCGGATCTCGCTGGGCTCCACGGTGCTCCCCATCTAACACAAGATTGCTTTCCGAGTCTCGAGGGAGCAGACCCTCGTGTACATCCGCGAATCGATGGTGTAGAACGCGCGAGTCATGGGAAGCCCGCAAAACCCCCGAGCCCGGCACCGCCAGAAGGCGCGACGCGCCCGCAAGAACGCTCAATACGACGCCAAAAAGGCGGTCGAGGCTCAGGCCCCGCTGGGCCGCAAGCCGGCCGCGGCCGTCACCAAATCGGCCAAGTAAGCAGGTTCTAGCGGCCCGCGGCGATGTCGCGCAGCGCTGCCAGAAGTGCCCCGTTTTCTTGGGGCGTGCCGACGCTGATCCGAATGCCGCCCCGCAAGGCTGGCGTCGCAAAGTACCGAACGAGAATGCCCCGGTCACGGAGCGCCTGGTAGAGCCCGGCGGCGTCCCCCGAGGGCGTCCGGGCAAAGACGAAATTCGACTCACTGGGCAGGACCGAAAGTCCCAGCTTGCCGAGCTCGGCGAGCAGCTCGTCGCGCGCTGCGACCACCTTGGCGACGTTCGCTTTCATCCACGCCACGTCGTCGAGTGCGGCGCGTGCGGCCACCAGGCTCAGGCGGTCGAGGTTGTAAGAGTCTCGCACCTTGTTGAGCTCGCCGACGACGTCGAGGCTTCCAAAGCCGAGCCCGATGCGCATACCGGCCAGGGAGAACGATTTCGAAAACGTTCGCAGCACGAAGATGTTGGGGCACGCGGCAAGGAGCGACAGGGCCGTCTCGCGAGCGAAGTCGACGTAGGCTTCGTCGACGACGACGAGCCCGGGCGCCGCGCGGGCGAACTCTTCGATGACCGCGAGGGGGATCACCGTTCCGGACGGGGAGTTGGGCGAGCAGATGATCGTCAAACGCGTCTGCAACGCGAGCAGCTCGCGAACCGGCAAACCGAAGTCGGCGGGAAACGGAACGGTGCAGGGCTTCGAATCCTGGATGACGGCCAGCGTGTCGTACAGGCTGTAGGTGGGAACAGCGTAGGCGACCTGCCTGGTCGCGCCCGTCTCGACGCACGCTCGAAAGAGCATCGCCAGAAGATCGTCGGAGCCGTTGCCGGCGATGATTTGCTCGGCAGGGACGGCGTAGACCTCCGCTGCTTTTTTTCGAAGCTCGTGTGCCCCGGGATCGGGGTAAAGGCGCAGATCGTCGGTGACCGCGGCCTGAATGGCCGCGAGCACCTTGGGAGAGGGCGGATAGGGATTTTCGTTCGTGTTCAGCTTGATGTAGCGTCGGTCTCGAGGCTGCTCGCCTGGAGCGTACCCCTCCATC
>JBBSDY010000847.1:0-1770 GCA_038240245.1 Polyangiales bacterium | reverse complement strand
TCGGGTTCTCGCGCACCGTGGCGATCAAGCGATCGCACCCCGAGATGGCTGCCGATCCCGAGTTCGTCTCGATGTTCCTCGACGAGGCAAGGCTCGCCGCGCGCATCCGGCACCCCAACGTGGTTTCGACCCTCGACGTGGTGGCGCTCGAGGGCGAGCTCTTCTTGGTGATGGACTTCGTGCAGGGTGAGTCGCTCTCGCGCCTGATGCGGGCCACCAAGGCCCTCGAGCAGAAGATCCCCCCCGACATCGCCTGCACCATCATGGCCGGCGTGCTGCACGGCCTGCACGCCGCGCACGAAGCCAAGAGCGAGCGCGGCGAGCCCCTCGACATCGTGCACCGCGACGTGTCCCCGCAAAATATCCTGGTCGGCGTCGACGGCATCGCGCGCGTTCTCGACTTTGGCGTGGCCAAGGCCGTCGGACGCGTCGCCACGACACGTGAGGGACAGATCAAGGGCAAGCTGGCGTACCTGGCGCCCGAGCAGCTCACCGGCCACAACAGCCGTCAGAGCGACATCTACGCGGCCTCCGTCGTTCTGTGGGAAGCGCTGACCGGCGATCGCCTTTTTCAGGCCGACAATCCGGGCGAGCTTCTGAACCTCGTCTTGCACCGCACAATCGTGGCTCCCAGCGAGATCGTCGGTGGGCTTGCGGCGGGGCTCGATCACATCGTCTTGAAGGGTCTTTCGCGCGATCCGGCGCAGCGTTTCGCCACGGCGCGCGAGATGGCCGTCGAGCTCGAGCGAAAGGGCGGACAGGTTTCGGCCGTCGAAGTGGGCGAGTGGGTCGAGCGTATCGCCAAAGATGCCATCGCGACACGCGCCAAGAAGGTGGCGGAGATCGAAAACTATTCTCCCAACGATCTCGGCGAGCCCAACACGTCGTCGTCCCGGCGCGCGGGAGCCGAGGAAGCGGCAGCCATCGTGGCGGCAAGGCAGCGCGGTGACATCCCACAAAACACCAACACCACCCTTCCCGAGCTCCCCTACGCCGTGCGACAGGCGTCGCTGCGGGAGGGCTCGGCGCCCACGCAGAGCTCGATGGCCTCGATGTCGGCATATCCACCAACCGATTCCCGCACCGGCCGAGCTCGCCTGCGCATGGTGGCCGCGGGAGTCGCTCTTTTGCTGATGGTGGTTGCCACCGCGTTGATGCTCTCCAAGCCCGCCCGCCCGAGCGCCGACGCGATCGCCGCGGCGGCGTCGATCGCCCCCCCCCTCGCACCGATCGCTCCCGTCGCTTCCGACGTGCCCGCGGCGTCCGAGACGGCGCCACCGGCCAGCGAAGCCCCGCGCGTCGATGCCGGCGCCGTTGCCAGGCCCAAGGCCACCCAGCACGCCCCTCCCAGAAAACAGACGCCCGATTGCTCGTTTCCTTACATTGTCGACACGAAAGGCATCAAACACATCAGGCCAGAGTGCCTGCATTAGGTACCAAACTCGCCCGAACGTGCGTTAGCATGGGCGATCATGCAGGGACCCCATACCTCGCAACAGGCGGTCGCTCTCGCAGCCTGTCTCTTTGCGCTTGTTGCTCGCGAAAGCGTCGCCCGGGCTGATCCCACCGCCACGTGTCTCGCGGCCTACGAGAAATCCCAGCAGCTCCGGCAAGACGGCAAGCTCGCCGCATCGCGCGAGCAGCTCGTTCAGTGCGTGGAGCCGGCATGCCCCAGCCTGGTCAAGAAGGATTGCTCGCAGTGGCTTGCCGAGCTCGACGCCAGTACCCCCACCGTCATCGTCAACGCGCGTGACGCCGAGGGCAAAGACG
>JBBSDY010000846.1:0-1784 GCA_038240245.1 Polyangiales bacterium | reverse complement strand
TCGCGAAGATTGCCATCGCCAAGAGCCTACGTGCACTTGGGCGCAACGACGAGGCCCTGCGCACGGTGGGTCCTGTCGCAGAAAGCTGGCAAGGCGGCGCGATGTACCAGACGGCCGTGCTTCTCTCGATGGGTGGCGAGAAGGCGCGTGCCGAGGCCTTGATGCTCGCCCGTCTGGAGCGATACCCGGTCCCGCAATCTTTGGCTGGCGTCGCCGAGTTGGACTGGCGCCTGGGCGACTACCCCGCGGCCGCGCACGCCCTTGCAACGACCACCGTGCCACTGAGGACCGTCGACTGGCGCGACGCCATCGGGGACGCGTTCGTCGAGGTCTTCATTCGTTCGAAGATCACCGGCTCGATTTCCGCCTTCGAGGCCCTGAAGCGGGCGAACATCGCTCCGCTCGACCTCTTGCAGATCCCCAAGGCAGTGCAGCAAGCCGGAGATGAGCGCGTCGCGCTCGACTTGCTGACGAGAATCGACGACCCCAAGGTTCAAGTCTATGCCGCCTTTCGGGCTCTTCCGATCATGAAGAGGCTCGACGGTGACGCGCCAGCCACAGCCTGGGCAATCCCCAAGCTTCGAGCGGCGCCCACGCTCACCGTCGCTTCGCTGTGCGTTACCGATGATTGCGACGACGCAATCTGGCTTCTCGAAGAGCCCCCTCCTGGCGACAATCGCGACCTCTTCTGGCTCTTTCGGGCCGTCGTCATCGCGCGCCACCACAACTCGCCGCACCGCGCCGACGTGGCCAAATACTTCGCCGAGAAAGCGACGGGCCGATACCACGTGATGGGCCGCGCGATCATGGGGATGGAGGACGAAAGCGCGGTGACCGCGCTCGCGGGAGATGTTCACCAGGCGTGCGAAGTTGCGTTCTATTTGGGTGCCGCCGCCGAGGCCCAGGATCGAATCGAAGACGCCTCGGACTGGTACCGCGCCGCCCTCGAGACCAATCTCATCCAAGAGAGCGAGTACCATTTCGCCTACAATCAGCTCGCTTCCTGGCGATCGCAGGTCAAGAGCCTGAGCAGGATCGCGGCCGAGTTGCGCTAAGCCCATCGGTCTCGAAGGATCATAGCCACGCCGAACAAAACGAGTCCAGGTAACCCAGTTCGAGTTATGATGTTTGCCATGAGGGTGCGCTTTTTGTTCGCGTTGGGTTTGCTCTCGTGGGGCTGCAGCGACGGTTCGTATTCCCCGGGCGCCGCCCAGCAGGGCCCACCCTCGCCGCCGCCCAGTGTCGTTGCCCCGGTCGTCACGCCGGTTCCGACGGGTCCCACCCCGCCGATCGTGATCCTCGAGAAGGGCAAGCTGAACTGGCCGCTGGGCGCCGTGGTCGACGGGGCGAGCAGCAACTTTGTATTCGCGACGGCCCCGGACGAAGACGTCGGCTTTTCATTTGCCACCGCAAGCAAGCACGTCGAAATCATGACCCACGCTCACTTCGACATGACCGCGGGTCATCAATCAATTCTCGTGCGAGCCAAGGCCTCTCAGCCTGTCGATATGTTGGTCACCATCGCCGAGCTCGGCGACGCCCCGTACGACTATTGGTCGCAGCTCGGGGCGGGTCATCCCTGGCGTGTAGCGAACATGGCTGTCGACACCACGTGGACCGACATCGAGGTCCCGATTGCGAGCCTGCAACCCATGGGACCGGGGACGCCACAAGGTTTCGGGGGCACGGGTGTGGGCGTCAACTTGTTTGCGTTTCTTCTCACGAACCCCGGCGCAACCCAGGTGTGGTTCGAGCACATCGAGATCAAATGAAGCGGCGGTGAT
>JBBSDY010000845.1:0-1786 GCA_038240245.1 Polyangiales bacterium | reverse complement strand
TGTGACGCTCGCCAGGTGGAATGCTCGACTCGAAGGCCGCCACCACCAGCTTGGTGATCGCCTCGAGCGACTGGTACACGCCGTCACCGCGGGTGGCGACCGTCCCGAACGAGGGCGCTTTGTGCTCGTTCAGCATCTCGTCCATCTCCTCGATGGAGAGCACGTCGTTGAGATCGCGTTTGTTGTGTTGAACGATGTGCGGCACGTTGGCGAGCGCGCGCCCGTGCTCGCGCAGATTTTCGCGCAGGTTCTCGAGGGTCTCGAGGTTCGAGTCAACGCGGCCCGCCTGCGAGTCGGAGACGAACACGAGCCCGTCGGCGCCGGTGAGCACGAGCTTGCGGGTCGCGTTGTAATACACCTGCCCGGGAACGGTGAAGAGCTGCAACCTGACGCCCATGCCCCGCACCTTCGGCAGGCGAATGGGAAGAAAATCGAAGTAGAGGGTGCGATCGACTGGCGTGGCCAGGCTCACCATCTTGCCCCGATGCTCGGGCCGGACGGTCGCGTGGATGTGCTGGAGGGTGGTGGTCTTGCCGCTGAGCCCAGGCCCGTAGTAGACGACCTTGAATACGAGCTCACGTGCCAGAGCGTTGACGGACGCCATGCGAGGCGAAAGAGTATCATAAGCGTCGAGACAGGCCCTGGCGCCGATCGAGCAGTGCGCTTATACTGAGCGGGCGTTGGGTAGTCCCCCGGGCCGTTCGCCAACCGGGAACCTCACCAAAGGAACCACGACAGATGATTTCCATTACCGAAAAGGCTGCCGGCAAGGTCAAAGAAATCGCAGACTCCGAGGCCCTGCAGGGCCAGGGGCTCCGGCTCCGCGTCGTGGGGGGCGGGTGCTCCGGCTTTTCGTACGACCTCTACTTCGAGGACAAGCCGACCGACATGGACGAGACCTTCGAGGCCAACGGGGTCAACCTCTACATCGACCCACTGAGCTACCAATACCTCGACGGCACCGAGATCGACTACGTCGAGGGGCTCCACGGCTCGGGCTTCAAGTTCAACAATCCCAACGTTAAAGGCACCTGCGGTTGCGGTAGCAGCTTCTCGGCCTGACCTGGCCCCGGTCCGAAACGGCGGTCTTTCATGTGCCGGCGAGCGCGCGGCACCGCTTGGCAGCGACTGGCCCATGTCCTATCTTCCGCGGGTCGCAGGCGCTCAGGCAATCGCCGGCACCCCGCGCGGCTCGTCCGCGCAAGGGATGCGGGAGGAAAGTCCGAGCTCCACAGAGCAAGGTGCCGGGTAACGCCCGGTGAGGGTGACCTCGAGGAGAGTGCCACAGAAAACAAACCGCCCCGTCGAGGCGCAAGCTTCCGCGGGGTAAGGGTGAAATGGCGGGGTAAGAGCCCACCGCACGCCCGGCAACGGGCGTGGCAAGGCAAACCCCACCTGGAGCAAGGCCGCGTAAGTGGACGCGATCGAACGGTGAAAATCGCTCGGTCATCAGGGCTGCTCGCCCGAAGCCCACGGGTTGGCTGCTAGAGGCGAACGGTGACGTTCGCATTAGAGGAATGATTGCCGATCTCGCAAGGACGACCGCGCGAGATGACAGAACTCGGCTTACGAGCTCCTGCGACCATGAAGCTCCGGTGTCCCGCGAGGGAGGCCGGAGCTTCGTGCTTCGTGCTATTGCGCGGCGAAGACGAAGGGAACCGTCAGGGTCGTCGGCCCGTCGGAGGCGGGGAATTTCCAGCCTCGCACTTGGCCTTGAACGCAGCTCGAAAGGCCCGGGTAGCCGTCTCCGCCCGTCGCATTGACGCTCTGTACGTTGCCGTCCTTG
>JBBSDY010000844.1:0-1792 GCA_038240245.1 Polyangiales bacterium | reverse complement strand
GGTCGCTTCCGCTGGTGCGGGGCGCGCGGCGCGCGGCAATCTTGGGACCCGTGCCCGCCCCCAGCACGTCTTAATGTAAACGCGACGCGGGGCCACGCTCTCGCAGGGCCCCGCGTCCAAGCTAGCGAATTTTTATTTGCCGGCGTCGTCCTTCGAAGCAAGCTCGATCGAGCCGCCTTCCTTGCCCTTGTTGGCGAGGTCGATGGAGCCGCCTTCCTTGCGCTTGTCGGCGAGGTCGAGGGAGCCGCCATCCTTGCCACCCTTGTCGGCGAGTTCGATGGAGCCGCCTTCCTTGCCCTTGTCGGCGAGGTCGATGGAACCGCCATCTTTGCCACCCTTGTCGGCGAGATCGATAGAGCCACCATCTTTGCCACCCTTGTCGGTTTCGGCGGCGAGCGTCGAGACCGAGGGGTGAGCAGAGGCACTCTTCAAAGCGACCCCGGTCAGGCTCAACGCCCCCAAGATGAGCAGCATAGGTCTGAGCGGTGCATTCATTGGGCTTCCTCCTTGAAATGTGTCGTTCGTATAAACCGACTTGTTCTTGGGCGCGGGTTCTATGCAGCCCGTGGCCAAGACGCAAGTCGTATCCCACCACCCGGCGGGACCAGACAGACGACGCTTTCTAGCCGATATTCATTGCCCTGGGCAAAAACAGGCACCAAAAAGAGGAGATGGGGCCCAAAATCAGGGGTCAACGAGTGCCCCGGGCGTTCACGCTTCAAATTTTCAGGGATCAGAGAGTGAGCACCAGGGCAATCCATTCCCCGTCGGCGGGAGCCTCGAGGAGCTGGAGAGCGCTGAACGCGGCCCGGACCTCGTCCTGCTGGCTGTCGAGAATGCCCGAAAGGACGAGTAGACCCCCATGGGCCAGGCGCGACTCGAGGTCGGGCGCCATGGGGATGAGGACGCGTGCTTCGATGTTCGCGGTGATGACGTCGTACGAGCCGGCCAGCCTGGCGAGCGGCGAGCTGTCGACGTCGATGCGACCTTCGAGCCCGTTGCGCCTGGCGTTCTCGGTCGCGACCGCGATGACATCGGCATCGACGTCGATGGCGCGGGCGCGGGCGGCGCCGAGAGCGAGCCCCACGAGAGCCAGGATGCCGCTGCCCGTTCCGACATCGAGCATCGTCTTGCCCGCCAGACCACCGGGGCGTGCGGCGAGGGCCCTGGCGACCAACGCGGTGGTGGCGTGCAAGCCCGTGCCGAAGGCACGACCAGGCTCGAGCTCGAGGACGATTTCGGAGGGATCGTCGGCCCGGTAGGTCTCCCAAGGAGGACGAATGGTGATCCCGGGCGCGAGCGGGAACGGCACGAAGTGCTTTTTCCATTCGTCGCGCCAGGCGTCGCCCACGATCTCGGAAACGCGAGGAGAGAAGCGGGGCTCGAGCTCCTTGGCGGCGAGCTCGGCGATCGCGCCGGTCTCGAAGCTTGCCACGAGCGTGACCTTGCTCGATCCAGGACCGGGCAGGAGCGTGGTCTCGTCGTGCTCTTCGACGCCCTGGGCGCCAAGCTCGAAAAGCGCGGCGGCCGCCTCGTCGGATTCGTCACTCGCAACGTCGACTGAAACGAGCGCATAGCGAGGTTCGTCTTTCATGAGATCCCCGAAGAGCTGGGATCCAATCGCTCGAACACCCGGCCGAGCCAAAGAATTGCGGCGGCGACCTCGGACAACAGGATGACGGTGGCGGCCAGCGCCGCGGGCAACCAAGCGATCTCGCCGGCGATGCCGCTCAAAAGGAAGAACGCCGCGGCCCCCGCGAGGCCAGCGGGCAGAAGCATCAGACCTGCCCCC
>JBBSDY010000843.1:0-1820 GCA_038240245.1 Polyangiales bacterium | reverse complement strand
CCCATCGTCTTGCACGAAGAGCATCCCCGGCAAGGTGTTGCGGAGCGGCGGCGGCACGGAGATCTGATGCGATGGCGTTGGAGTGATATCGCCCGGGAGCTGCGAGGGCGAAGAGGGCGGCGGAACGCCGCTGCTCACCATCAAAGTGCCCGACCGGTTCGGCAACGGCGTCGTGCTCTCGACGGCGATGACGCCCAGCGAAAACGACGACGGTGTCTCGCCCTGCGCGGGCGGACCGCTCGGGCTGGGATCGGGACGATCGTCGAGGCGCGCCAAGAGCCGCGAAAAGCGCAGATCGAGAGGCGCGCCATAGTCGCGCGTGATGGCTTGACGGATCCGCGCGATGGGCGCGACGAACTGCCGCAGGTGAGCCCCCAGCGCGAACCCGAGATCATCCTCCACGGCCTGGGGAAGCGGTTCGGCGACGGCCACCCAAAGATCGCCGTCGCGCTCTTCGAGCGGATAGAGCCCGTGCCGAATGGCGACTGCGCGCGGCACCAGCCGAAGCACGGCTTGCGACGCGCCCGCAAGCACGCCGAGACTCGCCGGCTCGATGCCAAACGCCTCGCCGAGCACAGGGATGAGCGACTTCTCGGACATCGTCCCCAGCTCGAGCAGGCAGGTCACCAGATCGCCTCCCTCGACCATCTGGCGCGCCAGGGCCTCATCCACCTGCGTGGTGCTGGCGGCTTGACGAGCGACGAGGAGTGAGGCGAGAGTGGTCATTGACAGGGATGATGTTGGGCCGCCGTCTGAAGGACCTCGGCGAGGACGAGCTGGGCGACGTTGAAATAGATCACGATGCCGAGCACGTCGACCAGGCTGGCAATGAACGGCCCCGAGCTGGTAGCGGGATCGAATCCGAGGCGGCGTAAAATCAAAGGCAACATCGACCCCACCGTGCACCCCATGATGACGATGCCCACCAGGGTGGTTCCGATGACGATCGCGAATTGCGGCCCGTCCCCCCAGGTCAACGCGCGGATCATGCCAATGGAAGCAAGGCCCACCCCGAGCACCAACCCTTGCCCCAGCTCGCGCACGGCGATTCGCCACCAATCCGTGAGCTTGATGTCGCCCACCGCGAGCCCACGAATGATGAGCGTCGAGGATTGCGATCCCGAGTTTCCCCCGGTCGAGATGAGCAGCGGGACGTAGTAGCTGAGCCGCGTCACGGCCTGCAAAACCACGTCGTAGTGTCGGAGCGCCGAGCCCGTGAAAAACTCCTCGACGAACAGGATGACGAGCCAGGGACCTCGTTTCTTGATGAAGGTCCAGAAGCTCGTCTGAAAGTAGCTTCCCTCGAGGGGCGCCACGCCGGCGAGCTTCTGTACGTCCTCGGACTGCTCTTGCGTGAGAACGTCGATGACGTCGTCGACGGTGATGACGCCGAGCAAGACGCCGCTCGCGCTGACCACGGGGATGGCCGACAGATCGTACTTGGCGAGCCGCCTGGCCACCTCTTCCTGAACCATCTCGGGCGGGACGGTGATGACGTTCGACGTCAAGATCTCGGCGACCTTGATGGGGCCGTCGGCGAGCAAGAGATCGCGCAACGACACCACGCCTTCGAGGCGCTTGTTCGCAGACAGCGCATACACGTAGTAAATCGTCTCGGCCCCCGCGCCCAACTTGCGAATGCTCTGAATGACCTCGGCCACGGTCATCAGCGGGGTGACCGAGACATAGTCGGTCGTCATCAAGCCGCCGGCGCTTCGCTCCGGCCACTGGGCGAGCGACTCGGCGTCCTCGGCGACCTGGGGGTTGATCTGCTCGAGGCTGGCGAGCACCTGGTCGCCAACGTCATCGGGCAGCTCCCT
>JBBSDY010000842.1:0-1820 GCA_038240245.1 Polyangiales bacterium | reverse complement strand
GAACGAAAATGGGGTGTGTCGTTTCCTCGCGGTGGCACGGGTGCGCTCGTTAGCGCCTTGGTCCGCCTGTTCGAGGATCTAGGCGGGGACCTTCGCCTCGGGTCCCCAGTCCAGCGCATCGAGCCGCGCGATCGCGAGGGCGGCAAGGGCCACTGGGTGACGACCGAGAGGCGCGAAGCATTCGACATCGTCGTTTCCAACGCCGATCTGCACCACCTGTACGGTGATCTATTGGCCACCGATGACCGCGCTGCCCGCATGCGTCGGCATCTCGAACGCCTCGAGTGGTCGATGTCGCTCTTTGTCCTCTACTTCGGTACCGACAATGTCTATGGCGACATGGCCCACCACACGGTCGTCTTTGGCGCGCGGTACAAGGAGCTTTTGCGCGATGTTTTTGGGGGCGCAACGCTGCCCGATGACTTCAGCCTCTACCTCCACGCACCCACGGTCACCGATCCGTCGCTGGCGCCTCCCGGTTGCAGCTCGTTCTACGTGCTCTCCCCGGTTCCGCATCTCGGCCACGCTCCCATCGATTGGGCGCGTGTGGCAGAGCCGTACGCCGATCGCATCCTCGCCTCCCTCGAGAGGGTCATGCCCGACGTTCGCCGGCACGTCGTCACGCGGCGCTGGTTCACGCCACGCGACTTCGAATCCGAGCTGTTCGCCTACCAGGGCTCGGCGTTCTCGGTCGCCCCGACCCTCGTGCAGAGCGCCTGGTTTCGCCCTCACAACCGCGATCCGCGCATCGCCGGTCTTTACCTGGTGGGAGCGGGGACGCACCCCGGAGCCGGCTTACCTGGCGTGATCAACTCGGCCAAGGCGACCTTTGGTCTCATCGCGCGGGATCTGTCGTGACGACCTCGTCCCATCGCTCCGATCCGTCCGACGTTGCGCAGATCATCGCTCGGCACTCCAGGAGCTTCGCGCTGGCGTCTCGCTTGTTGCCTGCGGGTACACGAAGAGCAGCGGTCGTCCTCTACGCGTGGTGTCGCCGCTGCGACGATGCGATCGATCTCGTCGCTCCGAGCGCGCAAGGCGCGGCGCTGTCCCGACTCGAAGCCGAGCTCGATCAAGTCTACGCCGGCACACCGTTGTCCGATCCCGTTCTCGGTGCCTTCGCCGCCGTGGTCCGCGACTTCGCGATCCCTCGCCAATACCCGAGCGAGCTGCTGAGGGGCATGGGCATGGACGCCGAAGGAGTGCGTTACGACACGCTCGACGATTTGCTTCTCTACTGCTACCGCGTCGCTGGCATCGTTGGCGTGATGATGTGTCACGTGACGGGCCTTCGCCATGCTGCTGCGCTGCGCAACGCCGCACACCTCGGCATTGCCATGCAGCTGACCAACATTTGTCGCGATGTCCGCGAAGACGAGGGGCTCGGGCGTGTCTACTTGCCGCGAGACGTTCTCGCCGATGGCGATCGAGTAGGCGCTGTCAGGCGGCTGCTCGGTGAGGCCGAACGCTACTATGCGTCGGCCGATGCTGGCCTCTTCGCCCTTCCGTGGCGCTCGGCGCTCGCGGTCCGCGCAGCTCGATTCATCTATGCGGCCATCGGCCACAAGCTCGCCCGCCGTCGCCGCGAGATGCTCGAGGGTCGCGTCGTCACCAGCACCCTTCACAAGCTCGGCCTCGTTGGATGGGCCGTGGTTCTCGGAGCTCTCGAGATCCCCCGCCGTCTCGGCTCACCGTTCCGACCGGCAGCGCTGTCCTCCACGGTCAGGTTTCCCCGTGACGTCCTTCCCGTCTGAGCTTCGAATCTACATCGGCCGGGCGTCGCAATTCACCAGCGCCGACCGAGCCGTTTACGCCGCATG
>JBBSDY010000841.1:0-1846 GCA_038240245.1 Polyangiales bacterium | reverse complement strand
CAGCGGCGCCGCATCGCCATCGGGAACGATCCGATAGAGCAGACGTCGGGACCCACCATCGGCGTGCTCGCGCGACAGGAGGCCGAGATCTCCCGCGGCCGTTATCAGCTCGGAGTCCTCGGGCATGGCGCCCAGCCTCGATACGACGGGATCAGCAGGGGCAGTGTCAGAGTAGGTGGAAAGCACCAGGCCGCCGGCACCGCGCTCGCGCGCCGCGACCACCGTGGCGCCGTTCACCCGCGCGGCCGAAAGAGGCGGCGCGAGAAAAACACGGGGCCGGGAAAGCACCGACGAATCTACCAAAAGCGCTTCTGCGTCGCGCGGCACGGCGCCATCGGACGCCGATGGCGTGGATAGGGTCTTGTTCCGGCAAGAGGCCAGCAAGAGCGACGCCATCGCAAACCTCCGCATGCGCGAAGGCTATCGCGTCTGTGCCATCAGCGGTGGAGCAAACCTCGGAAGGTGGAACGGGCAACGCCGAGCTGGCGAGCAGCCGCGCTCACGTTGCCGCCGTGCCCGCTCACCACCGACCGCGCCTCATCGGGGGAGAGCGCCATCCGACTGGGACCGCTCGCCACATCGAGGCTGTCGGCGATGTCCTGGCCGCCAATCGCCTGGCCATGGCTGGCAAGAGCCGCCCGGTACAAGACGTTGCGCAGCTCGCGAACGTTGCCGGGCCACCCATAGCAAGCGAGCCTGGCGAGCCCGCCGGGGGTGAGCTCGCGAGGGCCCACCTCGTGCTCGAGCTCGGAGAGAAACCGCGTTGCCAAGAGGGGAATGTCGCAGCGACGCTCGCGCAACGGCGGCACGTCGATGACGAACACCGCGAGCCGCTGGTAGAGATCCTGTCGGAAGAGTCCCTCGGCAACGCGACGGTGCAGAGGGGCCCAGGTGGCGCTGATCACGCGCACATCGACGCGCCGCACGCTGCGGCCGCCTAGTGGACGGATCTCGCCATCCTCGAGCACGCGAAGCAGCTTGACCTGCAAATCGGAAGTGAGCTCGGCGATCTCGTCGAGAAAGAGCGTGCCTCCGTGGGCCTCGACGAAGGCGCCCTCACGTGCCGCGTGGGCGCCCGTGTAGGCGCCGCGCTCGTGCCCGAACAGCTCGCTGTCGGCGAGCTCGCGCGGCAACGTGCCGACGTTGAGAGGCACGAACGAGCGACGCTGCCGGTGACCAGCAGCGTGGATGGCGCGGGCCAGAATGTCTTTGCCGGTGCCGGTTTCGCCGCGCAAGAGCACAGGCCCCTTGACGGCGGCGAAGCGCAGCGCCTCGCGCACGACGCGCCGAATGGCCATCGAAGCGCCGATGACGCCAGGGAGCGCGCAGGGTTCATCGTCGTCGCCCGGCAGATCCTGTTTCGACGAAGGCCGGCACGAAAGCACGACCCTTCCCACGACGAAGGCCGCCCCGGCCCCCAGATGGGCGCGCTCCACGCGAGCGCCGCCCACCAGAACGCCATTCTTCGATGCGAGATCCTCGACGACGACCCGACCACGGTCGAGATAAAGGACACAGTGATGCCCGCTGACCGAACGATCGAAGACGCGCAGGTCGCAGTCCGCGGCCGATCCGATGATGATCCGTTCGTCACCGCCGAGCGAGCGAACGAACGGCAAGCACGACGCCCCCTCGATCAACCAGGCGGACGATCGTCCTTCGCCTGCGATCTCGAGCGTGGCAGAGGGATCACCGTGGTCGGTGATCCGGATGTCTAGATTTTCCATCGCAAGGGCCCATCGGCACGGCCCGAGCTTGGTTGCGTAAAAACGTCAGCCGATGGCGATCCCGAGCGCCTTGCGCAGACCGAAGTACTGGGTCGACACCGAGAAAACAATGAGCTCCT
>JBBSDY010000840.1:0-1851 GCA_038240245.1 Polyangiales bacterium | reverse complement strand
CACGCGTCACCCGGGCCCGAAAATATCCGAGCGATTCCTGGTCGACCCAGGGATAGTGCCGTTCCCACGCGGCGATCCGTTTGGACATCAGATCGGGAGCAAAAAACTCGGTGAGCGACGACGCAACCGCCACGACCAGGGGGCTCTTCTCGACGAGCGACACGTAGCCATCGCACGCGAACCGGACCCCGGGGAGCACGTCGCGGCAACTGGCAACGCGCTCGCGGTCGAGGCCAACACCCTGGGCCAAACGAAGCCATTGCTCGAGCCCGCCCGGCTCGCCGGCCCCGTCGCCGTCGTGATCGTGAATGCGCCGGATCCACGCCCGTCGAAAAGCCGGATCGTCGCTTTTGGCCAGGATGAGCGCGTCCTTGATGGGAATGCGCGTCTGGTAATAAAAGCGGTTCAGCACCCAGCATTGCAGCCCTTCGCGATCGAGTGTGCCCTCGTGCATGCGGACGTGCACGGGGTGCTCGTCGTGGTACCTCTGCGCTCCTTCCCTCCGCAGCCACTCCACGAACTCAGTGGGCTCTAGCAACCGGTGGGCGGGCGAAGACATGCTGCTTTCAGTAGAGTAGGGAGCCACTGGCAAACGGTCAAAGCATCCGCCCGAGAGCGGACACACCCGGCGGTTGAAAGGCCACGATGCGAATCAGGATTTTGGGATCAGGCGCGGGTGGCGGGCTTCCCCAGTGGAACTGCGGATGCGCCAACTGTCGCGCGGTGCGCGCCGGTTCGGCGACGATTCGAGCGCGCACGCAGGATTCAATCGCCATCGAGGCCACTGCGGGCTCGTGGGTCCTGTGCAACGCGTCGCCCGACATCCGCCAGCAGATCGAAAGCTTCTCGGAGCTTCACCCGAAATCGTCCCGTCACTCCCCGATCTCCGCCATCGTTCTGACCAACGGGGATCTCGACCACGTTCTGGGCCTTTTCTCGCTGCGTGAGTCGTATCCCCTGGTCGTCTACGCGACCGAAGCCGTGTGGCGAGGCCTGGTCGATCACAATGCGCTCATGCGCACGCTCCACCGCTTCGAAGGCCATGTCACCTGGCGCGCCTTGGTGCCGGGCATCGAAACGCCCATCGCAGGTCGCAACGGGCCACCTGCCCTCTGGATCACGCCACGCGCCGTCAAGGGAAAGAGCCCGGTGCATCTCGAAGGCGTGGCCGCCAGCACACCCGACCAGAACGTGGGGCTATGGATGCGCGACGCCCAGGGCGCGAGCGCCGCCTATGTGTCGGCGGTGGCCGATCTCGACGACGTGATCCCACACACGGCGGGGCTCGATGCGCTCTTGCTCGACGGCACCTTCTGGAGCTCCGACGAGCTGTCGCGTCCGGGGCTCTCGTCGAGCCGGGCCGAGGACATGGCCCATTTGCCCATCGGCGATCGCGGCGGCAGCCTCGAGCAAAGCGCTCGCCTCGCGGCACGTCGCCGAATCTACACGCACATCAACAACACCAATCCCATTCTCGTCGATGGCTCACCCGAGCGCGATGCGGTGCAAGCCGCGGGCTGGCACATCGCCTGGGATGGAATGGAGATCGTGCTCCCCGAAGAGCCAAGGCCCTCGATCAAGCGGCCGTGACGCGAGTGGCTGCACTGACCTGGGTGCCACCGTGAACGGTGATGGCGCCGCTCATGTCGATTTCGACGGCAAAATGGGCAAGGGCTGCCGTCGCGGGACCTCTCACGACGGCGCCATTGAGATCGAATTCGCTGCCGTGACACGGGCACACCAAAATCTCCGATGCCCCCGTGCCGCTCGGAGCCAGCAAGCACCCCTGATGCGTGCAGGTGGTGGTTTGGGCATACACCCCCGCCGCGTCGCGAGCGATGAATACCGGTT
>JBBSDY010000839.1:0-1858 GCA_038240245.1 Polyangiales bacterium | reverse complement strand
ATCCACGGCGAGCGAAACGAAGTGCGTGTCCTCGCGGCGAAAGAGCTTTTCGGGGCGGCCATCGGCGTCGAAGCGGGTGAGAGTCCCCTTGCCGGGTTTGGGTCGCGCGGCCGACACCGGACCGCTCTGTCCCTGGCCGGCGGCGCCGCGCTTGGGGATGTCGGGAAGATCGCTGTACTCGTTGGAGATGGCGTAGATCGTTCCCTTGGGCGCGAGGGCAATGCCTTTGACGTCCTCTCCCGGAAAATCGTAGAGCACCGATGCGCGTCCGGGGCCGGTGATTCGGTAGAGCACGGCCTTGCCGCTCGATCCGGCGTAGAGGGTACCGTCGCCCGCGATGGCCAGCGAGACCAGGTGCGGCTCGTCGCTGTCGAAGTACACCTGGGCTTTGCCAGACGGGTCGATGCGAAAGAGCTTTCCCTCCGGTCCCGTCGCCGCAAAAAGCGCGTTCTGCTTGGCGTCGAAGGCGAGCGCCCAGACGTGATCGGCTCCCTCGAGGTCGACGAACTTCGTCGCCTTGTTTCCATCGAGGCGGAAGATGCGCCCGTTGGGGATGGTGGCCGCGAAGACGGCCTTGTTGAAGCCCATCACCAGCGATGTGACGGCGAGCTGTGAGGTTTCGGCGAACGGCGAGACCTGTCCGCCCGCGGCGCGGAAAATCTTGCCGGTGTTGCCGGTGCCGAGAAGCAAGCTGCCGTCGGCCTGCAAGACCATGCTCCAGATGGCGCTCGCGTCGCCGAGAGAGAGCGCGCCCAGCTCGAATCCCGCGCGCACGCGGCCAAGGGAATCGACGGTCGTTCCCTTGAGGTCACCTCCCGAAAGCTCGTCGAGCGTATTGAGCTCGAAGGTGCGCGTGCCCACGGCAAGGGCCGAGGGAGCGAGCGCCAGAAGCGATGCAAGCACGAACGTGGCGGAGAGGGAGCGTAGTTTCATGACCGGAAGGCGAGCCTATCTCAGCACGGGCCGTACCTTGATGCGCACCTTGTCCTTACCTTCGAGGAGCCGATGGATCGGAACGGACGTGCGAACGTACGACACGAAGGGTTCGGGTGCAGCGGTATCGACGGCCGGTCGCAAGCTGTCGAGCGCCCCCGGGGGAAGCCGTTCGGCCACCTGGCCGTGAAAGGCCACCCCTTGCTCGGGCATCTTGATCGAGGCGACGATGCTGTCCAACGGGTAGCTTTGGCGGGGCAGGTTGGCCACGAGATCGGCCAGGCGATCGGGGGAGGGGAGATCGGGTGCCTCGGCGTATCCGGGTGACAGCTCGATATCGACCTCCTTGCCGGCGAGCTCGCGCGGGATGGGGACTTCGATGATCTTCTGCTCTTCTGCGCCCGCGAACGGAACGAGGTGCAAACGCAGGCGCGCCGGTTGCCCCGCATCGACCACGTCGGACAGCGCATCGACGCCGCGCAGGTGGTAGAGATCGCGGGCGAAGCGCACGGTCACCTTGGTGGTGAGCTTTTCGATGCGTGTGGCTTGCCAGGGGTTGTTGAGCAACGCGCCGACCGCGCGAACGGCGCGCGAGTGCGACCAGTCGTCGGCGTCCGGCGTCCCGCCCACGGCGACACCGCCGTCTTCGAGGGTGATGGTGCCCTGTCCGGTGACGACGATGTCGGTGGTGGCGCGCCAGCTCACGTCGCGTCGCTCGGACGTCGTCGCCTCGATCGCGCTTCCGACGGCGAGCGCCACGAAGGACGGCGACATGAATTTCTCGTGCGCGATGGTGAACGACCAGCTCTTGTGCGGTGCGCCGTCCACTCCCTCGATGTCGACGGTCGCCGGAAAGCTGGGAGCGGCCGCCTTGGAATCGACGACGATGGCCGCCTGTCGATCGTTCACGAGAGCGCCGAGAGGT
>JBBSDY010000838.1:0-1866 GCA_038240245.1 Polyangiales bacterium | reverse complement strand
GCGACCCGAATGATGGCACCCACGGCAAAGGCATTTTGACAATTGTAGATGGCAATGGAAAACCGATTTCGAAGGGGCAAAAGGAGAGCACGGACCTCTTCGGGCGGAAGGTCGAGAGACGGAACGAGCGCCATGGTTGGCCCATGGTAGCGTAGTGCCTCCCATGATCGAGTTGCGGGTCCACCAGGGCATGCACGAGATACCGCGTGCCGCGTGGGACCGTCTCGTGGGAGACGACACGCCTCCGTTCCTCTCGTTCACCTTTCTCGAGGCGCTCGAACGGGCGGGCTGCGTCGCGCCCGATCGCGGCTGGCTTCCGATGCATATGACGCTCTGGGAAAACGACGAGATGGTGGCCGCGGCCCCCGCCTACCTCAAGGGGCACAGCGAAGGCGAGTTCGTGTTCGACTATGGCTGGGCCGACTTCGCGCAGCGTCTCAGGCTCCGCTACTACCCCAAGCTCATCGTCGCGGTTCCCTTCACGCCCGCCACCGGGCCGCGCGTGCTCGTTCTGCGCGAGGCCGACCGCGAGCGCATGGCCCTGGCCGTCGCCGAAGGGATCGAGAGCGTCGTCGCATCCCAGTCGCTATCCAGCGCCCACGTGCTCTTTTTGCCCGAGCAGCAGGCCGCACATTTCGACCACGCCGGCTTTGCCTTGCGCCTGGGCATGCAATACCAGTGGCACAACCAGGGCTACGGCACCTTCGACGATTTCTTGTCGACATTCTCCTCGAAGAAGCGAAACCAGATCCGACGCGAGCGACGCGAGCTCGAAAAGCAAGGGATGACCATCAGGACCTTGCGCGGCAACGAGATCACCTCGCAGGCGGTCGAGTCGATTCACGAGTTCTACGGGCTCACCGTCGACAAGTTCCGGTGGGGGCGCCGCTACCTCAATCGTCAGTTCTTCTTCGACATCTGCGATCGCATGCGCGATAGCGTCGAGATCGTCCTGGCCGAGGACACCAGCGGGCGCGCCATCGCGGGAGCCTTCAACGTGGCGGGAGCGAATGCGCTCTATGGCCGCTACTGGGGAGCCATCGAAGAGCGCCCATTTTTGCACTTCAACGTCTGCTACTACCACTCCATCGAGCAGTGCATCCTGCGCAAGATCGCCCGCTTCGAGCCGGGCGCCGGTGGCGAGCACAAGCGCGCGCGAGGATTCGTTCCGACGCTCACCTATAGCGTCCACCACCTGGTCGACGCTCGCCTCTCAGCCGCGGTGCGCGACTACCTGGGCCGCGAACGCGAATACATCCAGCGCGTGGTCAACGGCGAAGAAGAAGATCACGAGTGATGCTTCTTCCAGTAGTCGCGGAAGGCGAGAAGTCGGGGCAACGATTCGCGATCCTTGGCGCGGTTTGCGGCGATCTTGCTTTGAATGATGTCGTCGAGACTGCACACCGGGAATCCCTCGACTTCGATCCGACGTCCCCAGGCTTCTTCGAATGTCTCGATGCCATCGGGAGCAAACACGAGATCGAGGTCAAAAGGGCCATTCTTTAGCTGCACGAAGTCTCTGCCGCGGCGCAGATCGGCCAGCTCGGGCGCGCTCAGCGCAAAGCCGAGCTCTTGCAGCGCACGAGCGATGGCCTCACCATTGGCGGGCGTCTTCTCGACGAACAAATCGGCATCTTGCGTCGTGTCGGGATATCCAAGCAGGATTGCTCCCGATTTTCCGAGGAACAGATAACGAACGCCATGTCGTGCGCAGGCGTCCCGTATTTCCTCGGCCTGGGTGTATTCAAATTTTCTGGGTGCCATAGCCGAGCCAGCTTGGCAAATTTGCCTCGCACCACGCGCGGTAGTCAGCCGTTGTTTCGAATGAGCGATAGGACGCATCGTCGAGCACCGGCTTGTAGGTGC
>JBBSDY010000837.1:0-1884 GCA_038240245.1 Polyangiales bacterium | reverse complement strand
GCCGCTCGTGAAAAAGATCGAGCAAGATGTCCTCGAGCGGCTCTTCCTCGACGCTCTTCAGCTTGCCCGCCGATTCCATCCACGCAATCTGACGGCGAAAGGTTTCGACCAGGGGCACGGTCGTGCGAAAGCCGAGATCGCGTGCCGCCTTCGAGTTGTCGAAGATCGACCCGTACTGGTAAATGAACTTGGGGCCGACGCTGCGCCGGGGAATGGTCTGGTAGAGCCAATCGGTCGGAATGTGCTCGAGGACGAGCTTGGCACCGGCCGCCTCGGCGAGCGCCGCGAAGATGCCGTTCCAGGTGGTGTGCTCGTCGCTGGTCAAATGATAGCTCTGCCCGAAGGCCTTTTCGTTGAGCAATGCGTTGACGAATCCGCGCGCCACGTCGGACACGTGGGCGATGGCCCACGGAGTCTTGCCGTCGTCGTGGACGATCACCGGCAATCCCTGGCGGATCCTGCTGACCGTGCTGTCGTCGAACAGCACGCCGCCAACCGTCGCTCCTTCGCCCGTCGTGAACGACGGCCGGAGGACCGTTGCGTGCGTGCCATCCTTGCCATCTTGCTGCAGCAAGATGGATTCGATTTTCGACTTGTTTCTCCCGTAGCCGGTCACCGGCCGGTGGGGCTCGTCGTCGGTCGCGGGAAGCTTGGTCGCGGGGCCGCCGTAGACGCAGACGGTAGAGCAGACCACCAGGTGGGCAGCGCGCCCTGCAAACGCGCGAACGACGGACTCGGCGGCCTCGGGCGCATAGGCAACCATGTCGATGACGGCATCGAACCGGTGCTCTCTCATCTCGTTCTCGAAGGCCTCGAACTTCCAGCGGTCGCCCTTGATGACGTGCACGTCGCCGACGACGCGCGTGGGCGTGACGCCGCGGTTGTAAACGGTGACATCGTCGCCGCGCAAAACGAGCTGGTCGACGATCGCCGTCGAAATGAGGCCGGTACCACCAATGACGAGAACCTTCATGAGGGAGATCTTTACCATACGTGCCATATTGGCCACATGCTCAGGGCGGTAAGCCTGCTCGCGTGCGCTGGCGTGCTCTGTGGATGCACCAGGCGCGGCCCCGTCGAGAAGAACGCGCACTTCGTTTTCTCATCGGGCGATCTCGCTCTCGAGATCGATCCTCGGGCTGGTGGCAGGGTGGTTTCGCTCTCCCTGGGCGGGCGGAATTTTTTGACCGGCCCCGACGCCGATCCCAATAACTATGGATCGACGTTCTGGACCAGCCCGCAAAGTAGCTGGGGCTGGCCGCCGCCACCCGAGATCGACAACCTCTCGTATGCGAGCGCGCTTTCGGACCCAAAGCTCGTTTTGACCGGCACAACCAGCCCCAAGACGGGAGTCAGCGTGACCAAGACGTTCGCCTTCGACGCGGCAACGTCGTCGGTGATCATCGACTACTCCATTTCGAATCACAACGGCTCGCCCGTGTCGCTCGCACCCTGGGAGATCACCCGCGTCCACACCGGTGGCATTACATTTTTCCCCACGGGCAGCGGGACCTACGACTACGGAAACCAGTCACTCATGACCACGCAGGCGTCCGCGATGACCTGGTTCAAGTACGACGCGGCCAGCATCACCGCCGATTCCAAGCTCTTTGCCGACGGCCAGGGCGGTTTTCTCGCGCACGTCGAGGGGGGCGCGATCCTGGTGAAAAAATTCGCCGATGTTCGGGAAGACCAGCACGCGCCCCGCGAGGCCGAGATCGAGATCTACGCCAATCTCGCGCACACCTACGTCGAGATCGAGAACCAGGGCAGCTATGCGCCACTATTGCCAGGGGCCTCCCGATCGTGGGCAGTTCGGTGGACACTACGCAAGCTTCCGCCGGACATCGATGCGTCGGCCGGAAGTGCGGCGCTCGCTGCCCT
>JBBSDY010000836.1:0-1884 GCA_038240245.1 Polyangiales bacterium | reverse complement strand
ACGAGCGCCGGGTCGAACGGGAGCATCGTTGCCCACCCTCGACGTGCCGGCCATCGATTCGAGCGCGATCTTCGGAGCCTACGCGCGCAAGACGGCGGCCGCGTTGCCCGAGGTGAGCGAGCCCGAAGCTTTCCGTCATTTCGTGCGGCTCTCGCAGTGGAACTACTGCATCGACTCGCAGTTTTACCCGCTCGGGTCGTGCACCATGAAGTTCAACCCGAAGGTCAACGAGTGGGCCGCGCGCCTTCCTGGCTTCGCGCGCCTGCACCCGCTCACGCCTGACAAGTACGCGCAGGGCGCGCTCGAGATCACCTTCCGCCTCGAGCGCATCCTGGCCGAGATCGCTGGCATGGACGCCGTGTCACTGCAGCCTGCTGCTGGCGCCCAGGGCGAGCTCACCGGGCTCATGATGATCCGCGCGTACCACGAATCGAAGGGGCGCTCTCCTCGCAAGGTGTTCATTCCCGACACCGCGCACGGTACCAACCCCGCGAGCTGCGCTCTCAACGGTCTCACCGCGGTCCCGTTTCCCAGCGGGCCATCGGGGGTGGTCGAGCCCGCCGCCTTGGCACGCGCTCTCGAAGGCGCCGACGACGACGTCGCAGCCATCATGATCACCAACCCCAACACCATCGGCCTTTACGAGAGCTCGATGCCCACGCTGGTGAAGATGATTCACGACAAGGGTGGGCTCGTTTACGGCGACGGCGCCAACCTGAACGCCGTCCTCGGCCGAGCCAGGCCCGGCGACGTGGGCGTCGACGTGATGCAGTACAACCTGCACAAGACGTTCACCACGCCGCACGGCGGGGGAGGTCCTGGCGCGGGGCCCGTTGCCTTCAAGAATCATCTCGAGCCCTTCGCGCCGTCACCGGTCATCGTCAAAGCCGAAGGTGGGTACCGGCTCGACGACCAAAGACCTCTTAGCGTGGGCCGCCTGCGCAGCTTCAACGGACAGTTCGGCATGATCGTGCGCGCGTACACGTACATTCGCGAGCTTGGTGCCGACGGTCTCAAATCGGTGAGCGATCTGGCGGTCCTCAATGCCAACTATCTGGCCGCGCTTTTGCGTGCTCACTATCCGCTGGCCTTCGATCGCACCTGCATGCACGAGGCGGTCTTCACCGACTCGGCGCTCGAGAAGCAAACCGGCGTCAAGACGCTCGACGTGGCCAAGCGCCTCATCGACTACGGATTTCATCCGCCGACGGTCTACTTCCCGCTGGTGGTCAAGGGCGCGATGATGATCGAGCCCACCGAGACCGAGTCCAAAGAGACAATCGAGGCCTTCGCCGACGCCATGATTCGAATCAAAGAAGAAGCCCAGAGCAACCCCGAGCTCGTCAAAACGGCCCCCCACGACTCAAGGGTCGGGCGCATGGATGAAGCCCGCGCCGCCCGAAAACCGGTCCTGCGCTGGCGCCCCAAACCAGCCGTCTAACCTTGGGGGGCGATAGCCTCGACCAGCTTGCAAGCTTCGTCGATCGTTTGTTTGAGCTTGGGATACGTCTCGCGTTTGCCGGCTTCCACCAGGAGCTCGCCCGCCGGCCCCTTGTCGCGCGCCACCATCGCGGCCACCGTGAGCGCGGTGACGGCATCGTGCCGCACCACGGGATCGGGCGAGGCGAGGTGGAGAAGAAACAGATCGGCCCAGTCTTCGTCCCAGGCCACGACCATGTGGGCCAGCGTCAAGAGGGCCTTGCGCGCGTCATCGGTGGAGACGTCCAGCGCCGACGACAGGAGCGCCGACTGGGCGAAGAAGCCGCTCTCCTTCAACAGCGCTCCGAGGGCCCCGACAGCATCACCCCCCTGCGCCTCCACGAGCGTGACCTCGAGGTCGTCTCGTTCGAGCACCACGAACGACGCCGTGGCTCCTGCGTTCGT
>JBBSDY010000835.1:0-1884 GCA_038240245.1 Polyangiales bacterium | reverse complement strand
GAGCACGTCACCGGAGCGAGACGTGTAGGCGAAGACCTCGCTTCCGATCGCGTCGTTGGCCGCCGCGCGCAGGCCGCGCATCATTTTGACCTGCAGAGGTCGGCCGTCGTCGAACAGCGTGGCGTTTCCATTGGGATCGCGAACGACGCTCGCGCGAACCCAGCCCGGCTCGCCGGTGGTCCACACATCCGGAGTAGATGTCGTATCGGGCAAGACGTGGTGGCGCCCGAGCTTCGGAAGGAGCTCGAGCACGAAGCCCGCCCCCTTGCGCCCGGCGACGCCACCCATGGCCGTGGCGCCAAGAAGGCCACCCGAGACCATACCGATGCTCACGATGCCGAACGAGGCCTGCCCGATGGCAATGACGCCGCGGGCGAGCTGCCCGATGGCGATGACCCCGAGCGCGCTCTGGCCGATGGCAATGAAGCCGGTGGCGAGCTGCCCAACCGCAATGAACCCGTGCGCGTGTTGGCCGGCATCGAAGAAACGAGCCACGCCGGCATTCTACCAGAAATCTCTCGACGCGCGCTCGCTCGGCAGTAGATGATTGACCGGATTTTCGCCATGCAAGCCATTTTGATGCCCGTCTGCGGATCCTGCGGGATCATCGCGCCACGTAGGCTGTCGGCCTGCGGCAGGTGCGGAGCAAGCTTCGCGGGGCGTCCCATGGGCGCGCCCCGCATCGACGCGGCCGGTGGCTACTGGGTGGCGATCTCGTGCACCTTTCAATGCCGGTCGTGCAGCTTCGCGGCGCCGCTCGACCAGCTCGACATCGACGGAACGGTCGAATGCGCCTATTGCGGTCTTCGGCAGCGGTTCGATCCGACGACGTGGACCGACGCCCTCGAGTTCGCGCACGCCGTCGGCGATTTGGCGGGTCCCGAGCCTGAAGGAAGGCAACCCGATCCCGGGGTGTGGATTGGCACCGACAATCCTTACCGCGACGTGGGCGACGCTTCGACCTTCTCGGAGCTACGCCAGACGGGGATGCACATGGTCGACGGAATGACGATACCGCGATCGCTCCAGATCAAGGCGTCACCTGGCTTTCCGGTTTGTAAGAAGTGTAGAGTTCCGTTGATTCTGCAGGTCACCGGCGACGGCAGCGTGCGGACCAGTTGCTCGACCTGCTCGGAAACCGGATCGTACGCGCTTCCCGAGCGCGCGCGATCGTTCGGCGAATCGTTGGTGGCGGTGGTGGCCGACGAGCACCGCGTCGACCGCAAGAGCGCGACCGAGTCCGCCCCCAACGAGGCGAGCGTCTCGGCGCTGGTGTGTCCGAGCTGCGGTGCTCCGCTCGACCTGCACGGCAGCGATCGCACCATCAAGTGCCAGTTTTGCAGTACTTTTTGCCGCGTTCCGGGGCGATACCTGGTTCGCGCTGGGCAAGACAAGATCGATCCCGAGGTGTGGTGGATGCTCTTCACCGGCCGCTCGGCCAGACGCCGCGAGCTCGAGAACGGATCGGGCGACGACAAGGTGATTCCCATCGAGGTGCCCCCCATGGAAAAGGGCATCAACTACAAACAATGGCTCCTCAACGCGGCATTCTTGCTCGGCGCGCTGTGGATCGGCTTCGAGATCGCCTCGATCGACGCGGTACGTTCGCTGATGCCCGATGAGCCCGCCGACAAGGTCGCGCCCGCGGTGGCCCCCGCTCCCAAGGCGCCCAAGGCACGGGCCATCAAATGAGCTACTCCGAGAAACGATCTGGTAGCCAGGATCTGGCGAAGTAGCGCTAGGACGCCGCGGCTTCACCGACCGACAGATCCAGCAGACCTGCGGTGAGCTCTGTCTTGCGTGGTCGTCCGCGACGACGAGGGGCCTGCGCTGCGACAGCGGGCTCGCCGATGTCGACGCTGTCCGCCTTCGGAGAGCGACGCG
>JBBSDY010000834.1:0-1892 GCA_038240245.1 Polyangiales bacterium | reverse complement strand
GGGGGCCGACATCGAGCTCCGATGCTACCGGTTTGCGACCCACGAGAGGAGAAGGACGGCAAGGGCAAGGACGAGCAGGGGACCGATCACCCAGCCGACGACCATCACCCAGCCCCGCCGAAGGGATCGGCCCGAACGGCGGTTGCACCCGAGGCAGATGGCGTAGACCCGGGCTCCTCCTTCAGTAAGTACGCAACAATTGCCGCAAACCGGACGGTTGCAGCTGGCGCAGGGTCCAATGGCCGTGGCTCCGCAGTGGACGCACCGGGCGTCCCCATCCTCATCGTGGAGCTGCAGCTCCCCGCTCACCGGGTCGAGCCTAACATCCCTTCGGTTGCATGAACGGCGCGGCCCGTGTAAATAGTCCCCCCAGAAGCTTGGGTGGACCACGTGCGGCCCCCTAAAAGGGTCCGTTTTTTTTGTCTCGCGGGTCCCGGGCACCGAATTATCGGCCCCGTCGCGAGACGGGATACGGGAGATGGTGCAGGTTTTCGCAGAGAAATTGAAGGGTATCCATCGCGCTCCTCTGGAAGCGGCGATCGCCCCCGTTCTGCGTGCTCACGGCGTGGAAACCGCCGAGGTTTCCTACCAGATGGAGCCGGGCGGCTGGGTCCTTCGGGTGACGGTCGAATCGCTTACCGATTCCACGGTTCATTTGGGTCTACTATCTGAAATTTCACGAGATTTGTCCGCTGCCCTCGACGTCGCCGACGTCATTCCGCAGCACTACAACTTGGAAGTAAGCTCCCCTGGGCTCGATCGACCGTTGCGCTCCGAGCGCGACTACGAGCGCGCCAAGGGCAAGGTCGCCAAAGTTCGTCTGGTCGCCCCCGCACCCGACGGTCAAAAAGTGCTCAGGGGCCGAATCCTCGAGGCCGACGGCGAGTCCGTCTGTCTCGAGGTCGACGGCAAGCCCGTCACGACCCGTCTCGAAAACGTCGAGCGGGCCAATCTAGTCTTCGAGCTTGCGGCGCAGCCCAAAGGGGCGCGTACAAAAGCCGGCAAACACCCGAGAAACTGAGAGGCAGAACGTCATGGCAACCCAGGCCGCCGCGTCCACTACCGAAACCAACCTCGGCTTCATCCTCGAGCAGGTCGCCAAAGAAAAGGGGATCGACAAGAAGATCCTGGTCGACACCATCGAGGCCGCGATCTTGAAGGCCGCGCAGAGCGCGTTTGGCCCGACCCGCGAGCTCGAAGCCCGATTCAGCGACGAGACGGGTCAGGTCGACCTCTTTCAGTACATGACGGTGGTCGAAAAGGTCGGCGAGCCCGAGCGCGAGATCGCCTTCGAGGACGCCAAGCGCCGCGGGCTCGAGGCCGAGCTCGGCGAAGAGCTCGGGTTTCAGGTCTTCTGGCGACCCGAGGACACCGAGAAGGCGCGCGCCCAAGACAAGGAGTTCGGCGATCTTCTCAAGCTGAAGCAGGCCCGCAGCGCCTTCGGACGCATTGCCGCCCAGACCGCCAAGCAGGTGCTCTTGCAGCGCGTGCGCGATGCCGAGCGCGACCTCATCTTCAACGAGTACAAAGATCGCAAGGGCCAGCTCATCCGCGGCATCGTGCGGCGCTTCGAAAAGGGCAACAACATCATCGTCGACCTCGGCAAGACCGAGGGCGTTCTGCCTTTTCGCGAGCAGACTCCGCGCGAGACATACCGTCCCGGTGATCGCATCGTGGCTTACGTGCGCGACATCGATCGCGAGGCGCGCGGCCCCCAGATCATTCTCTCGCGCTCCGATCCCAAGCTGGTCGAGAAGCTGTTCGAGTCCGAGGTTCCCGAGATCTACGAAGGCATCGTGCGCATCGTCGCCGTGGCGCGCGAGCCGGGTGCGCGCTCCAAGATCGCGGTCACCTCGCGCGACGCCGATGTCGATCCGGTCGGCGCCTGCGTG
>JBBSDY010000833.1:0-1896 GCA_038240245.1 Polyangiales bacterium | reverse complement strand
GTGCGGGAAGGCAGCGTCGCTTTCCGAGCGTTGAAGCTCGAGCCTGCTATGTGGTCGAAGAAAAAGATCGCCATGTGGGGGGGAGCAGGTCTTGCGCTCCTCTTCGCGGCATGCCTCGCGCTCGGGCCGCTCGTTCGCTCGCGGGCAGCCAAGGTGGCGGCTCAGCACGGAATGACCATCGAGATCGAGCGTGTTTGGCCGGCGCTGGGCGGCGTTCGGCTGAAGAACGTTCGTTTTCGTGCCACCGCGTGCGCTGGGACCGATAGCGACTGCGATCCCGGATGGTTGTCGGGCGAGCTCGGCAGCGTCGACGTGCGTTTCGGCTTCGGCCTGGGCGTACGCGCGGTGCGCGTTCACGGTGGCCAGGTGTCCCTGGCGGGCGCGCTCGAAGATATTTCACGGCATCTGCGCGATCTGACGAAAAGCTCTACGGATGGCGCCGACGAAAAGGACAGCGATCGATCGGGCCCCGAGCTCCTCGCCGAAGGTGTGCACCTTCGTTGGGCCGGTGCGACGGCGGACGAGGCCGTCGACATCGAGGGTGCGCGCGTCGAGCGAGCACGCGACGACAAGGGCGGGACCCGCGGGCTCGTCGCCGCCCAGACATTGCGAGCGAACAAGGGTCCCATGCGAGGCACGGGGCGCGATCTGTCCGCTCGCTTTTCGCGTGAAGGACGGGTCACCCTCTGGAGCGAAGCGCGGCTGGGAGGCCTCGAGATCGAGGTGCCGCTGGGAGCCGCGGCACCTCCCACCGCGGCCATTTCTTCTGCGGGGGCCGAGCCAGCCTCTCGCGGCTACCTCGAAAAGGCGGCGGAGCTTCGCGATCGGGCGACCCACGTGGCGATCTGGGTCGCCGAGCATTTCACACCCGACGCGCCGATCGAAGTGAACGGGCTCACGGTCGTGCTCACCCACGGCGATCAAAAGCTCAACATCGGACCGGGCGGGTTGCACGTGAGGCACCGCACCGACGCAATCGAGCTAGATTTTGCGCCCGGGCAGAGTGATCCTCATTCGAACGATCCGTCGAGGCTGAGTCTCCACGCCACGATTCCCACCACCCCCGGCGAGATTGCCGTCGATGTACAAGGTGGGCCAATGACCCTCGCTTCGCTGGGTGTCCACGAAGAGGACTTCGGGCTCATCGATGTCGGTCGGGCCAAGCTCGAGGCCAGAGGAAACATCAAGCTGAGCGCCGACGCCCGTCGGCTCCTCTTCGACGGCGACGGACGGGCGAGCTCGCTTTCCGTCGTCCACAAGGCGCTCGCCGAGGAGCCCGTGCGCGGGCTCGATCTCGCATGGCGCGCGGCGGGCGTGGCCGAACTCGACGGATCGCTGCTGCGCATCGACGAGGGCAAGATCGAGCTGGGAGCGATTCGGCTCGAAGCTTTCGGCGCCGTCGAGAATGACAAGGACTTCGTCCGCATCGACGGGCGGGCCAACGTTCCCATCTCCGACTGTCAGAAGATGTTCGACTCGCTTCCGAACGCGCTCGTTCCCAAGCTGACCGGGATGACCATGGCCGGATCTTTCGCGCTGCGTACCGGCTTCACGCTCGACACGCGCCATCCCGACGACGTGAAGATCGACTGGGATCTCAAAAACCACTGCCGCATCACCAGCGCGCCCCCCGAGATCGACGTCGCCCGTTTCGCGCGCCCCTTTCGGCACACCGTCTATGGCGAGCACGGCGACAAGGTCGAGATTGTCTCGGGCCCCGGCACCCCAGACTGGGTGCCCCTGCGCGTGATCTCTCCATTTCTGGAGGCGGCCGTCACCACCACCGAGGATGGAGGCTTTCGTTTCCACGGCGGCTTCGACAAGACCGCCATCAAGAACTCGATTCGCGACAACCTTCGCGCGGGCAAATTCCTGCGTGGCGCCAGCACGATCACC
>JBBSDY010000832.1:0-1897 GCA_038240245.1 Polyangiales bacterium | reverse complement strand
GAAGGGCGGGACCCGAGCGCATTCTCGCCAGGTCCACGTGAGTCGGCGCGGCCACGCTTGAGCAAAGGGCCGAGGATGGGGTAAGGTGTGCACCTTCTTTCTTTCTTTTCGACTGGAGCATCGACCAATGTCGACATCTCGATCGCTTGGAATTTGTATGGTGAGCGTTTCGCTCTGGGCCTGCGGTGAATCCACTCCGTCGGCGCGCGGCGGTGCAGGTGGAGACACGCCTTCGACGGGCGCCGCCGGAGACGGTGAAGGACACGCCGGCGGCAGCACGACATCGGGTGCCGGTGGATCGACGGCCGGCGGCGCAGGATCGACCGCCGCGGGCGGAGGCGACGCCACCGTCCGCGATGCATCACCGGGCACCGAGTCGGGTGGCTCGGCTCACGGGCCATGCGGCGCGCCCGGGATCTTCGCCTGCGACGATTTCGAGACCACCGCGGCCAGTGCCAAGCCCGACACCTCCAAGTGGGCGATCGCGGGCAACCCCTTGATCACGCCCGTCGTCGACGACAAGAAGGCGCACGGCGGAACGCACTCGCTCAACTTTGCGATGACCGACAACCGGGGCGTCTTCATCTCGCCCACCCGCGGCTTTCCGCCGGCGAACAACAGCTTCTATGTGCGCGCGTTCATCAACCTCGCAAGTCCGATGAAGGACATGGGCGGCCATGTCGACTTCATCGTGGGCGCGACCGCTCCCGAGAATGGCGTCGAAGTTCGGCTGGGAGCGAGCCAAAATTTCGGCAGCCGCCTCGAGATGCTCGATCTGAACTTGATCGGCTCAGGCGCGGAGCACTCGCAATTCTCCAACGGCGACTACACCGGCGGCAACGGCACCATGAAGGCTGGCGCCACGCTGGACGCCGGTCGATGGTATTGCCTCGAGGGCTTCTGGAACGGCAAGGATCACGAATTTCAGCTGTGGATCGACGACGTCGACGTCGCGGGGCTACATGTCACCGACTGGGGCGAAAAGACGACGAGCTGGTCGCCCATGTACGCCGTCGGCAAGCTCGGAGCGCAGAAGTTCAGCGGTGATCCGGGGCAGCTCTGGTACGACGACGTCGCGTTCGGGACGAACCGAATCGGCTGCAACTGACGACGGCCGCGAGAAGAGCGCACGCTCCGCCCGCCGTGGCTGACGACGTGGCGGACACCCTGCAGCTGCATCCGGTGCTGTCGCGATCTTGGGGAGCACCGACATCTCCCGCCGATGACGTCCCCGATGCGTCGCCCGATCCGACGGAGCTCATCGTGCCGCCCGCGCCCGTGGTCACGCTGGCATCGCTTGCCGGTGCGCCACCCGATCCGACGCCGCCTTCCGCTCCGACGGAGCACATCGCTCCCGTCTGCATGGCGGGCGGCGCCCCGCCGTCGCACGCATCGAGGATCTGGCAGGCCATGCTCCAGTCGCACATGTTGGCGGCGGAGCCGGCGCACGCCAAAGGTGGTCCTTTCACCTCTTGCCGTTTCAAGAGCGGAAGCAGCCCACACCCGCCCTCCTTGAAGCTCGCATCCTGGCTGAACGCGAGATCGAAGCCACTGTCCTGTGACGCGCAGACGTAAGCCCCCGTTTTGGTCCACGCGAGACACGTCACTGAATAGTCGACGATGCGATCGAACATGAACGATGACGTGGAGCTTTTGTAGATACCGAGCACCTGGGGATCGACGGCCTGCGCCGATTCGATCGGATCGCCGTACCCGGCGAGCACCGTGGCCCCATCGGGTGAAAGCGCGAAGCCGAGCATCTTGGCACCCTTGCGAATCACCTCGGTCCACACTGTCCCACCATCGGCGGAATAGAGCAGGGCGTCGTTCCCGGTGTTGATACCGTCGACCAGAGGCCACGCATCCGTGCGGACGAAAATTTTCTTGGGATCTTGGG
>JBBSDY010000831.1:0-1900 GCA_038240245.1 Polyangiales bacterium | reverse complement strand
GGCGGCTCGGTCCATCCTGTCGGCCAAGGACATGGCCACCATGCTCGCGCCATTTGCCATTTCCGAGCGCCCTCCCTCGCTGACCCCGCGCGACACCATGATGCCCTTCTTGTCACCCGAGGCTCGCCGTTCGCGCGGGATGGCTCGGCTCGAAAAGGCCGTCCTGGGAGCGTCGGTGCGGCCCAACTTGGTCGTCATCGAGGGCGCCAGCGGGGCCCCCGCTGCCCAGTACGCGAGCAAGCCCCCCATCGGGCTCGAAGCATCGCAAAGAGCTCCCGGGCCCGAGTCCCTCCGGCACATGAACCCCGAAGACTTGCTCGAGCCGCGCATTCCCAAGGCGCCCCGCTCCCCCAAGCACCTCGGCAGCAACCTGCCCCGCTTCTCGCGATCCGATCGCCTCGAGCGCGGGCCACGGCCGCAGAAACGAAGCTCATTGCCGCTGCGCAAGTGGAAGGCCTCCGAGCCAGCTCCGCCCCCGAGCCAGCCCACCGCCCCCGCCTCACCACCCACCTCGCTCCCGCTGGCGAGCACCAGCTCGCTCGCGCTTCAGATCTGGTCGGCGGGGCTCCTCGCGGCCGCCGGCCTCGGCGCCGGACTTCTGCTGGCGCGATTGCTTCATTTGTAGGCACATTGACTTTGGGGGGGCTGGGCTCTACCTAGAGCAACTCTCGGGCGAAGGAGCCCACGCGATGTCCCTCACCAGCGAAGCGGCACTCACCGCGCTTTCTTCGGTCAAACACCCCGATCTGCACCGGTCGCTCACCGAGCTCAACCTCGTGCGCGACGTCACCGTCGACGACGCGGGAAAGGTCTCGCTCACCCTCGTTCTCACCTCGCCTTCATCATCGCTCAAAGAGCGACTGGTGCGCGAAGTGACCACCGCCCTCACCGGGTCGGGGGCGACGGGCGTCCAGATCGCCGAAGAGGTGACCGTCATCGGGCGCGACATCACCAGCGAAGATCCCGTTCCCGACGTGAAGAACATCATTCTGGTGATGAGCGGCAAGGGCGGTGTCGGCAAGAGCACGGTCGCCGCCAACCTCACGATGGCCCTTCACCGATCAGGCATGCGTGTGGGTTTGCTCGACGCCGACATCTACGGGCCCAGCGTTCCCACGATGTTCGGGGTGATGGGACGCCCCAGCTCCGCCGACGGAAAGCTCATCGAGCCGCTCGAGCGCTTCGGCGTCAAGCTCATGTCGATCGGCTTTCTACTCGAAGATCCCAAGGCGGCGGTGGTGTGGCGCGGACCGATGTTGCACGGAGCTCTCCTGCAGTTCGTCAAGGACGTCAACTGGGGCAAGCTCGACTACTTGATCCTCGACTTGCCGCCGGGTACTGGCGACATCGCTCTCACGCTTTCGCAGCGCATTCGTTCGACGGGCGCGCTCATCGTCACCACGCCGCAAGAGGTCGCGCTGCAAGACGTCTACAAGTCGGTCTCGATGTGTCAGAAGGTCGGCATCGTCGTGCTCGGCGTCGTCGAGAACGAGAGCTACTTCATCTGCGACGGCTGCAGCAAGCGGCACGAGCTCTTCGGCAAGGGCGGCGGACAGAAGGTCGCCGAGTTCGCCGACGCGCCGCTCCTCGGCCAGATCCCCATCGATCCCGCCGTGCGCGAATGGGGCGACGCGGGCACGCCGGTCGTGCAGGCGGCGCCGGGCTCGGCGATCGCCAAGGCCTTCGTCGAGATGACCGACCGCCTGGTCGATCGCATCAGCGTTCACAACATGTCGAGGCTCGGCCCTCTCACCATCGATCGCAGCGGCGGCAAAGGCCCCTTACATTTGCCCATCGCTCGGTGAGCCCGCCATGCAAGAGTTGACGGTCTACGTCTTCGACAAGAACTATTCGTCGTGGTCGATGCGAGCCTGGCTCGCGGCCGAGCTATCGGGTTTGG
>JBBSDY010000830.1:0-1918 GCA_038240245.1 Polyangiales bacterium | reverse complement strand
TGGCCGCTGGTGAGCGCCCTTTCCGCGGCCTCGAGAGCCGCCTCGTAGCGTGCCGGCAAAGAAAGGTCCTCGTGGGGATTGCTGATCCCCATGTGCGCCTGAGACCGAGACGCCGGGCAAGGGCGCGCGCCTGCTCGGCAACATCGACGAGCTTGCGATGAAGACGCGCACCTCGGGCCGTGTGATCGACGAGGAGCATGATGCCGTAGTCGCCGATCTTGCCGGCCACGACACCGCCGATCCGGTGAGCAAGATCAACCGAAGCTCGCTGCAATGCATCGCAGCGCAGAATCTGCTCGATGGGATCGAAATCGTCGTGTCGTCCGGCGATGAGCCCCACGATGGCGTGCGATGGCAACCGCTCCGCACCGAGAAACTGCAGATGCTCCACCCAGTGAGGGCTCGTCCACGCGCGCGAGGTGCGCTCGTCGACCATCTCGGCCGCCGCTTCGAACGACCGGTCGACGAGCCGAACGGTAGAGAGCTTCTTTCGTAGGGCGGCTCCGCTCGATGCCACCCACGCGGTTTCGGCTTGCCCGCCGAGCAATCGGCAGAATGTCTGGGCGAAGCGTTGCAGCACCCCGAGCATGGGGCCTTCGAAGGTTGCTGTCCCGAGCGTGAGCGCCAGGTGTGCGCAGACTCGGGATCGGCCGCGCGGGCCGTCGTCCCCGTGAGCCAGCGCCATCGGTTCTGCACCTCGGTGCTCGTCGGGCGAGTCACGGCGAACGGGCCCATGACCAGCAGTGTCTCGGCATCGGGGCCCACGGGAACGTAGAGATCGTGAAAGCCGGCGTGCTGGGCGGTCACCGGGCGGCGCTCACGCCGGACCCGCGCGATCGCCCTGGCGTTGTGGGGATCGCGACGGCCCTCGACCCGATAGACCAACTCCATGGAGACCACGTTTGGCCAGCCGAAGACGGGTGACCAGGTTCGGCCATCGGTGAGCGTGGCGCTCATCCGCAGCTCCTGAAACACATTGGCGAGCACGGGGCCGAGCCTGACCCGTTCGAGGAGCAGCTTCTGCGCCGCAGACGCTCCGCGAGGCTTCGTCCCGCGCGTCCGTGTGGCCGCCACGGCGCTTACGGTACCTGGCGGAGCGCAGCGGCTCAAGCGACGTAGCTGCCCACAGAACGCTCGAATGCACGAGGCTCTTGACAGGCAGGTGGCTTTGCGGCATTTTAGTCAAATGACTAAGGCGAACGACTAATCGTCTGCCTCTCGAACCCAAGGAGCGAGCGATGACAATCGATGAAGCGAAGTTGAACGAGTTCATGGGCAAGATCGTGGGCGATCTCGGCGTGACGATGGGCAGCGCGCTGCTCGTGCTCGGCGACCGGCTCGGCCTCTACAAGGCGATGGCGGCCATGGGTCCAGTGACGGCCCGAGAGCTCGCGCACCGCACGGAGACCACGGAGCGCTACGTCCGCGAGTGGCTCGATGCGCAGGCCGCGTCGGGCTACGTGACCTACGATCCGCAGGCAAAACGCTACACGCTGCCGCCCGAGCAGGCGTTCGCGCTGGCCGACGACGAGAGCCCGGCGTCCGTCGCGGGGGCGTTTCAAATTGCGCGAGCGATGTGGAGCGCGATCGAAAAGACGGAAGAGAACTTTCGCACCGGCAATGGCCTCGAGTGGGGACACCAGCACCCCTGCCTCTTCGAAGGCACCGAGCGCTTCTTTCGCGCCGGGTACGTGGGCAACCTCATTGGATCGTGGATTCCCGCGCTCGAGGGTGTGAAGGCCAAGCTCGAGGCCGGCGCCAAGGTCGCCGACGTCGGCTGCGGTTGCGGAGCGTCGAGCATCTTGATGGCCAAGGCGTTCCCGAAGTCGACCTTTCACGGATTCGACTATCACGAGGGGTCGATCGACATCGCCACCCGGCGTGCGAAGGACGCGGGCGTTTCCGATCGCGTCAAGTT
>JBBSDY010000829.1:0-1922 GCA_038240245.1 Polyangiales bacterium | reverse complement strand
GGCGCGCTCGCTGCTCGACGGGATGGTCGGCATCTCGTGGGTGCAAGCTCAGGGCGATCAGCTCACCTTCCGGGCCGACGGTGGCGACGCTGCGCTGGCCGAAGCCGTGAAAAAGCTCGCCGCGGCAGGCGTGGGCGTCGTGGGGCTCGAGCCCGAGCGCGATCAGCTCGAGACGATGTTCCTGCAGCTCACCAAAAAGGAAGAGCCTTGAGCTTCGGTCCCTCGTTTACGTTCCTGCTCCGCAACAATCCCGTATTGGCGCGAGAGCTACGCCAGGCGACGCGCACCGGTCGGGCCATCGTTCTGCTCTTGATCCTCGCCGTGCTCGTGGGGTTGGTCACGCTGGGGATGGCAAGCATCCTCGGCCTGGGCAAGGCGACCATCAACGTGGGGCCGGTGCTCTTTCAGATCTTCTTCTCGCTCTCTTATTTCATCGTCGGCATCGTCGGGCCTGCGGTGGCGGCCGTGGGGGTGGCATCCGAGAAGGACGGCCGCACCTGGGATGCGCTGCTCCTGACCGGAATGGACGTGCGGGCCATCGCGCGCGGCAAATTCCTGGCTTCGGTTGCCGTGCTTGCTCTCTTCCTGGTGATGATCGCGCCCGCCTCGCTGCTCTGTTCGATCCTCGGCGGCGTGCGAATGTCGGAGATCGTCTCGGCGTTCGTCCTGCTCGCGGTGATCGCCGTGCTGGGCGCCGCATTCGGGACGTCGGTGGGTGCGCGCGCGTTTGGCGTGGTATCGGCGACGTTCATCGCGCTGGCATCCGCCATGGGAGCCGTGCCCCTTTTTTATTTTGGGGTCGGCGTCGGTTTTTCATTTCTGGCCCATGCAACGTGGCCCGATCTGCCGATGGGAGCGCCGGTCTGGCTGCCGCTCGCTTATGCGCGAGCTCACTTCGACGGTTGGTACGTGCTTCTTTTGATCGTGCTGCCCGTGCTGGTGACCGCTCTCGCTTTGTGGTTCTTCTACGAGACGACGGTGGCCAGGCTTTCGAGCGAGTCGGACGATCGCGCCACGGGGCTCAAGCGTTGGTACCTCGTTTCGCTCCCTCTCGTGGCTGCGATCGCGGCCGTCCCGGGATGGATGACGCGTGGTCCGAGCCGGGTGGGTGCCTTCATGGGAGGGCTGGGCGGGTTGTTCCTGTTCCTCGTCTTCTGTGCGTTCGTCTTCGCCGGCGATGCGTTCGCGGCGTCTCGACGCATCGAGTTTCGGTGGCAAAAACGGGGGGTCAGCTGGCTTGCCCGGGTGATGGGGCCGGGCCTCGTCCAGACCTCGATGCTGCTACTGGTCACGAGCTTGCTCATGATGGGCCTGTTCGCGCTGGGCGGAGCGGCGGCCCTTTCCAACGGGGTTCTCACCGCATTGCCGCCGGCGACCGCGGTCGGCCTTTTGACGTGCGGAGAGAACTGGAGCGCGTTTTTCGTCTTCATCGTTGGTTTCTTGCTCTGGTCGCGGATCCGGGCCGACTCTGTGGGCGGCGCTCGCGTGCTTTCGATTTTCGTCACCGCGGTGGCCGTCGCCTTGCCCTGGATTGGCTTCTTGGTTTTCGGCTATGCCTTAAGCAAGAGAGTGCACGACGCGCTGCTCATCGCCGCGCCATCTCCGCTCTATGCCTTCTCGATGGTGAACGCCATTGCGCGAGGCGAGCCGCACCTTGCCCTCACCACCGGGCTCGCTTGCTCACTCGGCTGGGTCGCCATGGGTCTCTCGCTGTTCGGGCTGGGCGCACGTCGCGCAACGCGCATCGTCGCCGAGCGTCGCACGCGCGAGCTTGCGTCGTTTCCGGATTGACCGATGACCCGTCTCCGAACCATCGGTCTCTTCGTGGCGACTCTCACCTTTGGGTGCTCGCGTGGACCTGTTCCGTGCAACACGCCGGCCGGGTGCGCGCCCGGTCAGACCTGCGCCGCCGGACGCTGCGC
>JBBSDY010000828.1:0-1928 GCA_038240245.1 Polyangiales bacterium | reverse complement strand
GGTGTTGCTGGCGGCCGCGCGGGATTGACAATCGCGGGATCTCCCACTACGCCTCGCCACGAAAGAGTGGCCCTCATTGTTCAGAAGTTCGGGGGGACGTCCGTCGGGACGCTCGACCGAATCCGCAACGTAGCTGCGCGGGCGATTGCGACGCAGAAGCGCGGTCATGACGTCGTGCTCATCGTCAGCGCAATGAGCGGCGAGACCAACCGCCTTCTCAAGCTCGCCCACGAGGTGTCCCCCATCCCCGATGCGCGGGAGATGGATGCGTTGGCGGCAACGGGCGAGCAGGTCGCCTCGGCGCTCACCGCCATCACCATCCAGACGCTGGGGGGCAGCGCGCGCAGCTTGCTCGGCCATCAGGTTAAGATCCAGACCGACAGCGCCCACACCAAGGCGCGCATCAAGACGATCAGCGGCACGAAGATCTTCGAGGCCCTGCGGCTCGGCCAGATCGCGGTCGTCGCAGGCTTTCAGGGTGTCGACGACAACGGCGACATCACGACCCTGGGCCGCGGCGGGTCGGACACCACCGCCGTGGCCATCGCTGCCGCCATCGGAGCCGATGCCTGCGAGATCTACACCGACGTCGACGGCGTCTACACGACGGACCCCAACGTTTGTCCGTCGGCGCGCAAGATCAACCGCATCAGCTACGAAGAAATGCTCGAGCTCGCATCGCTCGGCGCCAAGGTTTTGCAGATACGTTCGGTGGAGGTCGCAATGAAGTATGGAGTCCCCGTGCACGTTCGCAGCTCGTTCAACGACGCACCCGGCACGTGGGTCGTCGGCGAGGAGAAGAGCCTCGAAGACGTCGTCGTCGCCGGCGTCGCCTACGACAAGAGCGAAGCCAAGGTGCTGCTGCAGTCGGTCGTCGACAAGCCCGGCGTCGTGGCCAAGATCTTCGGCACCCTGGCCGAGAAAAACATCTCCGTCGACATGATCATCCAGAACACGGCCGTGGGCAGCGCCGACGCCACCAGCACCGACGTGACGTTCACCATCGCCAAGACCGATCTCGCCCGCGCCCGCCCGCTCATCGAGGAGCTGGCGCGAGCGGTCGGAGCCAAGGGCGCGCAGTACGACGAAGACATCGTCAAGGTCTCCATCGTCGGCCTCGGGATGCGTTCACACGCCGGCATCGCGGCGCGCATGTTTCAGATCCTGGCCGACGAGTCGATCAACATCCAGGCCATCTCCACCAGCGAGATCAAGATCTCGTGTCTCATCGCCTCGAAGTACACTGAGCTCGCCGTCCGCGCCCTGCACGACGGCTTCGGCCTCGACAAGGCGCTGCAAGCCCCTGCGCCCTCCGAGCCGGTCTAGATCTACGCCCCACTCACACGGACTTGCAATCAGCGTCGGGGCTCGGTCGTATCGAGCGCTTTCTCGGGGGCATGGGTCCGCACGAGGTTTTTCTTGCCCTCGTGGGGATTGAGAAACTGACGGTGGGTCCGGTAGGCAAAATCGATCCGATCATGCTTGGCGAACTCGTCGAGGATCTTTTCCCACAGATCGTTGGCGCTCGTTCGTCGTTTGCGCGGATCGCAAAGGTAGCGAAGCGTAAGCACCACGCCGTCTTCCGAGACCGACGTCCAGATGATGGGCGTGAGGTTCATGTAGCGAATGAAGAAGCGGTTGGCGGCGGCATCGATCCGGGCTTTGACCGTCTCTTCGGCCACCTGCGCCGAGTCGTTCAAGATCTGTGTCAGCACGTCCTTGGCCAGGCGCCAGTCGCTCTCGAAGGTGACCGTGATCGGCAGCTCGTTCCAGATGTGGTCGATGCCGCGGTTGAAGTTCGCGATGGCGTGGCGGAAGAGCCACCCGTTAGGAATATGGATAACGCGGCCGGTGCTCTGATCGGCCTTCACCCAGTTGCCCACCTCGAGAAGCGTGAACTGAAAGAGGCGCTCGTCAACGACGTCGCC
>JBBSDY010000827.1:0-1930 GCA_038240245.1 Polyangiales bacterium | reverse complement strand
TCGCACGCCACCGAAGACCCAGGCCGCGCTGCTCGAGGCCATGCAGGAGAAGAGCGTGTCGATCGGCAACGAGCGCCACGTGCTCGATGCGCCGTTCTTCGTGCTCGCCACCCAGAACCCGATCGACCAAGAAGGCACCTATCCGCTGCCCGAGGCGCAGCTCGACCGTTTCCTGTTCAAGATCTCGGTCGGCTATCCCTCCGACGCCGAGGAGCTGGAAGTCATGCGTCGCGTCGCCAGCCCGGTGATGGCTGAGAACGAAAAGGGCGTGCAGAAGGTCCTCACCGCCCAGCAGGTCATCGGCGTGCAGAAGCTCGTGTTGCGCGTGCCGGTCGCCGATCAGGTGCTCGAGTACGCGAAGAACCTGGTGCGCGCCACGCGCCCCAATCAGCCCGAGGCTCCCGCCTTCATCAAGGAGTGGATCTCGTGGGGCGCCGGTCCGCGCGCCTCGATCAACCTCATCCTCGCCGCCAAGGCCCGCGCCGTCTTGCACGGCAACTACGCGGTCTCGTGGGAAGACATCGAAGCCGTCGCCGGCCCGGTGCTACGCCATCGCATCGCCTGCAGCTACACCGCCTCGGCCGAGGACATCACCACCGACGTGGTGATCCAGAAGCTCCTCGAAACCGTCTCCAAGGGCTGAGCGGCCGTGACCAGCCCGATCGCCGCCCTTGTTTCAAAAACCCTTCCCCCCTGGCTTCCACGGGGGCAGCGCGGCGTGAGGCCCCGGTCGGTTGGGGCAGCGCGTTCATGGGGGGCCATAGCCCCCCATAGCCGCCCCCGCGGGCTGCGCCTGCGTACGGGCGGCGTGCACTAATGGCTCTTCTCGATCCCAAGATCATCTCGAAAGTCGCGCGGCTCGACCTCAAGGCGAAGCTGGTCGTCGAGGGCTTCATCTCGGGCATGCACAAGAGCCCGTTCAAGGGCTTCAGCGTCGAGTTCGCGCAGCACCGCGGCTATGTCGCCGGCGACGACCTCAAGCACCTCGACTGGAAGGTGTGGGGCAAGAACGAGCGCTACTACATCAAGCAGTACGAGGCCGAGACCAACCTGGTCACCAACGTGCTGGTCGACGCCAGCGCCTCGATGGCCTACGGCGGTGCGAATGCCGCCGGCAAGGTGACCAAGCTCGAATACGCCAAGCTGGTCGCGGCTTCGCTGAGCTACCTGATCCTGAACCAGTCGGACGCGGTGGCGGTGGGCGTGTTCAAGCACGACCTGGTGGACTACGCCGAGCGTTCGACCCGCAAGGTGCACATCAACCGCATCTGCAAGCTGCTCGACGACACCGAACCCGAGGGCGACACCGGCGTCGCCCGCGTCCTGCACACCATGGCCGAGCGCGTGAAGCGCCGCGGCATCTTCTTCCTGGTCAGCGACCTCTTCGATGACGTCGAGGCCATCCTCTCCGGCTTCCAGCACCTGCGCCACGGGGGTCACGAGCTGGTGGTGATGCACGTGCTCGACGACGACGAGCTCACCTTCCCCTTCGAGGGCATGGTCCAGTTCAAGGGCCTCGAGCTCGAGGTGAAGGTCAAGTGCCACCCGCGTTCGGTGAAGCAGGCCTATCTCGAGGAGCTGCACAAGCACCTCGCGCGCGTGAAGGTGGTCTGCCAGAAGAACAACATCGACTACATCCTCGCCAACACCAACACCCCGGTCGACGTGGCGCTGGCCGCCTACCTGGCCAAGCGCGAGCACATGTCCGGAGCCGGCGCGCGGGGGGCGGTGAGGGCGTGAGGAGCTACGTGCGGTGTCCGGCGTGCGGTGGGCGGCGAGAAGACGACGAGTCGTGGCCCATGCTCGGATCCGCTTTTCCAGCGACGACTGATGCGCGCTTGGGATCGATTGTCATGTCCCTCGCCGTACGCTGCACGCTGCACGCTGCACGGTGCCTCCCATGATGTTCCTCAACATCATGCTTGCAGGA
>JBBSDY010000826.1:0-1945 GCA_038240245.1 Polyangiales bacterium | reverse complement strand
GGGCGATGCAGCTCGCGCGTGCGCCGAACGCCTCGCCGGCGAGCGTGATGCGGCGACACGCACGGCCCTGGCCATCGCGCTGGTGTCGGATCCCGCCGCTCGCGAGATCTCCACCGAGCAGCTCGCGGCGTGGGCAGAAGCGAACGAGCCGTTCGCGCCGTTGGCCGTGCTCGCCCTGGGGACCCGCGAAGAAGTCGGCACCGAGCGCCGGATCGGCCGCATCCTGGCGAGCCCCGATCCCGTGCTGCGCATCCACGCCGCTCTGGCGCTTGCGCATAGCCCCCTCGACAGCGCCGTGTCACGGCTCATTGCTGCGTGGCGTTTCGAAGGCGATGCATCGGTGCGTCGCGCCATCGTGGCGGCGCTGGCGCAGCGACGAGAGCCGCAACGAACGGCTGTTCTCGAGCTCGTGACGCAGCTCGATCCCGACAAGCAAGCTCGCGAAGCTGCTCGGTTGGGCTTGCTGGGCCGGTTTCCCTTGCCCGTCGACCGTCTGGGCGCTGGATGCGCCGGTAACGACAGGACGGTGGGGGGTTGCAACGTCGCGTGCTTCGCGCACATCGCCAGCAAGGCGGCGCCCCCCGCGAGCGTGGGCGGGCAGACGGGGAGGTGGCTGGATTCTTCGGGCGTTGCGCTGCCTCTGGTGACCGATCCCGACGGGGCCCTCGTCGTGGCGGGCGTTTCGCCAGGCGACTCGTCGTTCGATCTTGCATCTTCGGCTTTCTGGTACGACGCTCATGCCAATGACGCAGCAGAAGGACAGCCCGCCGCTCGATGATTCTGGCAAGTCCTCGGACGTCTCCTTCGAGGACGCCATCCGCCGTCTCGCGCACATCGTCGAGCAGCTCGAGCGAGGCGACTTGCCGCTCGAGGCATCGCTCGGTCTGTTCGAAGAAGGGATTCGACTGGCGCGCGTCTCGCAGCAGAGACTCGATCGCGCCGAGCGGCGAATCGAAGAGCTACTGGGAATCGATTCCGACGGCGAGGTCGTGACGCGTCCCTTCGAGGCCAAGCTCGATGGCGGATGAGGGGGACCCGAAGACCGCCGCGGCGCTCATCGTCGGCAACGAGCTACTGAACGGCAAGGTGCAGGATGAGAACCTCGTGGTTCTCGCCCGGACTTTGAGCCACCTCGGGATTCGTCTGCGGCGCGTGGTGATGGTTCCCGACGACACCGATCTCATTTCGGTCGAAGTGCGGCAGCTCGCCCAGGAGCACACGGTCGTTTTCACCAGCGGTGGGGTGGGCCCCACGCACGACGACGTCACGATCGAAGGCGTGGCGCGCGCGTTCGGCGTCGCGGTGGTGGCGAGCCCGCTCATGGAGTCGATGCTCCGCGCCCACTACCGCGAACGGTGCACCGAGGGACACCTTCGGATGGCGCTCATTCCCGAGGGTGCCGATCTCGCAACCAATGCCGAGGTCACCTGGCCCACGGTGGTGATGCGCAACGTGTGGGTCTTGCCGGGCATCCCCGAGATCTTCAAGATGAAGCTCACCGTCGTGCGCGAAAGGTTGGCTGGCGGCACGCCTTTTGTCAGCCGCGCCGTCTACACCAAGATGGACGAGGGCGAGCTCAAGCCGTTTCTCGATCGCATCGTCGCCGCGCATCCCGCCGTCGAGGTCGGCTCGTATCCCAAGTGGGCCGATCCGTCGTACCGCACCAAGCTCACGTTCGACGGCGTGGATGCCGCGTCGGTCGAACAAGCGATGCAAGCTTTTCTCGCCCTCTTGCCCCCGGGCGAGCCGCAGCGAGTGGAGTAGAACGAGAAGACTGCCGCTGCTGCGCCGTCAGCCGCTTTGCGTGGTCTTGCTGGGCAGGATTTTGAACATAACGCGCACCTCGCCGGGGCGATGGAACGGGTACTTGTCCTTGCCCATGTACTTCATGGCCATCTTGTCGATGTGATCATTGGCGCCGTCCTCGGTGATCTCCGTGACTTTG
>JBBSDY010000825.1:0-1946 GCA_038240245.1 Polyangiales bacterium | reverse complement strand
TTGCGGTGACCGGCGTCCTCGGGGCGGGCCTCATCGGGGGCGGGCTCTACGCGTTGCTCGTGCCCAGCAGCGGCGAGCGCGCGCTCAGCACGTTCGAGCAGGAGCTCGCCGCCAATCGCGCCAACCGCGAGCTGGCGTTCGTGAAGACCGAGGAGTGGCTGGCCAAGATGGCCGCCTCCGAGCGGCTGAAACGCAACATCGCGTTTTGGGGCATGGAGACGCTTGGCGTCGGGATCGCTGCGCTGGCAACGTCCGTGGCGTGGAACCCCCCATCGGGCGATCACACCTCGCCAGTAGCGCCGGCGTTGCTGTATACCGAGGCCGCGCTGATGATGGCGATGGGTGTCTTCGTCAAGAGCTCGGACACCCCGACCGAACGGATGCTCAAGCTCTACCACGAAGATCCTGGCCTGAAGCTGCACTTCGGGCTCGCTCCGACGCCGCACGGAGCGAGCTTCGGATTGTCGGGGACCTTCTAGCGGACGGTCCGCCCTTTGGGGCCGCCGCCGGATCGGCCGGATCAGCTCGAGGCGGCTACTGGTGATCGGATCCGAAGTTGAGCGGGATGGTCACGGTGGCCGCTCCACCGATGGGTGGCGTGAACGACTCACGTCGCACGACGCCGACCAGACAGTTCAGCACCATCTTGTCGAGCCCATCGCCACCGCCCGGCGTCACCTTGGCGGGATGCCCCTGGGCATCGATCTCGATCACCAGGCGAACGCTGCCCTTCTGTTCGGTGTTTTGCCAGAGCCCAATCTGGTAACACTCGCGAAACTTGGGGCTCATCCGGTGAGCCACTTCGTCGGCGTTGGCGACGGTGCCGGTGAGCGGCTGAGCCGCCCTGGACGGCGATCGGGATGGCGTGGAGCGTGCAGGCGCCGTGTCCGTCGATCCGCAGGCGCATGCGCACGCGACGACGACGATGCCTGCTGCGCGCACCCGGGTACATTAGCAGACATTGCCCGGCCCGCGGCATGGGTCGGGTGAAATTGCCGCGTCGTTTTCCCTTGCGACTCGCCTCCGATCTCGGCATACCGAGCTTCCGTGAACAATCCTTACCCCGCCGCCCAACACGCCGCCCGCGGCGCCAAGAGCACCGGTCTTTACTCGGGACAGTGCGGCTGGGGCTGGCGGTTCGGTGCCGATGGTATCACCCTCGAAGTCGACGAGTACGAAGAGAACGTCACCGCGGTGGTCCGGCACATGCGATCGAGCGGCTACAAGCTTCGGCAGATCGTGGCATCGTTGCGCGACATGGGTGTCGTGGGCCGCACCGGCAAGCCCATTGGGATGACCCGCATCTTCGAGATCATCTACGGCGGGCGCAAAAAGCCGGTCCGCCCCTCCAAGATCGCCTAGGTTTTCGGGTTCTCGTCAGTTCGAGGCGAGCGCGGCGATCTGCGTGGCGGTGAGGGCGCGATCGTAAACGCGAAAATCGTCGAACATGCCCTTGAAGTAGGGATCGACGGCGAGCTGCGATCGGCCGATCCAGTTGTTGGCGGTGCTGCCGAGGCTCGAGGGATGGAGCGTGAAGCCGCTCATCGTGCCGGCGCTGCTGCCGTCGACGTAGAGCTGTGCCGTCTGTCCGAGGAGAACGATGGCGACGTGCTTCCAAACTCCGACGGGAAGCGAGCCGGGGCCGTTGACGAGCTGCTGGCCCGTTTTTCCGGTGGTGGTGATGGCGAAGCGCATCACCCCGGTTTCCTTGTTTTGGGGCACGAGAAACATCTGCACCGTGTTGTTGTTTCCGAAGTCGAGGATGCGCTGCCAGTCGACCGCCACTTCGAGCTGTACCCATGTCGCAACGGTCATGTCCGACAAGCCCGAGACGATGCCCGCGGGAAGCGAAACGAAGCCGCTGACGCCGTCGAGTTTGATGGCGTTGCCCTTTTTGCCGGCGCCCCACGTGTAGCCGCCGTTTGCCGTGCCGTTGCGGTGGTTGC
>JBBSDY010000824.1:0-1946 GCA_038240245.1 Polyangiales bacterium | reverse complement strand
GAGACGCTTGCACGCGGTTGCTCATCTTGCCGAGCGCCGCCTGGTTGGCACGCGTCAGGCCGAACATCTGCTTGGAGAATGTTCGGGTGACCAGGATGAGCAGGGGCAGGATCGATAGGGCGGCCAGGGTCAGCTTGGGCGAGATGCGCAGGGTGATGGCCAGGGAGCTCACCAACCCGAAGATCGTGTTGACCGTGTTGAGAACGGCAAAACCGAGGAGCATGCGCACCTGGGTGAGATCGTTGGTGGCCCGGCTCATGATCTCGCCCGAGGGCATCTTTCGGTAGAAGGAGGGGCCCAGGGCGTGCAGACGATCGAGCAGCACCCGGCGAAGCTCGTATTCGACGTCGCGACCGCCGTTGAAGATCAGCACCCGCGACAGCACGCGGATGCCGATCGAGACGATGGGGATGATCGCCAGGACGGCGCCCACCGTGATGGCGCGGCGAGTTGCCCCCTGGGTCACCGACTCGACCCCGACCTGCAGTCCCCGGTCGAACGCGTAGGCCAGGATTTGGTAGAGGGCGAGCAGCAGCGTGCCGAAGATGTAGGGGCGGGCGTGCCGGCGGAATTGCGCCAGCAGGCCGGTGGGGATGGTGGGGCTCATTTGGAGGGAGACTTGCGAGATGGCCGGCTCTTTCTAGAACGACTTGCGTCCCCGCGCACGTCGCTGGCCTGCGATGCGTGCGGCTTGTGGTGCGAGCTGTGCAGCGCGGGGCGGGCGGCGTCTCGCTCGGGACGAAGATTTTCCAATAAAACACGGGCCGATAGCAGGCCGAGGGTCACCCGTGCCCCCCCCTTGCCGTCCAGCTCGCTGATGATCCCCGCTTGACCGGAAAATGGCCCGCCCAACACCCTCACCTTGACCCCTACCGCGAGGACTGCCATCGCCATGGCTTCTTTTACATGCCGCGGCCCGAGTCTCCACCCCCATCGTTCAAGGGGAGCCTCGACCTTGTGGCCGGAGTGCTATGTAGGCTAACCAACGGAAAAGCCATCGTGACCCCTCCGAAAACCAAGACGAAGGCGAAGTCCAGCCGCCCTTCCCGCGCCAAGCCCAAGGGCTCCACCGCCGCCCGCGGCGCCGAGCCGAGCTCCGACGAGCCGTCGGAGCAAGCCGAGCAGGGCGACGACGACGAAATTGTCGAGGCGTCCGGCGAGGTGGTCGAGGACGGTCCGGCCGAGGTCGATGAGCCCGTGCGAGCCGAGCCGGCGAGCTCGTCACTCGCCCGGCTCGATCCGATGCAGCAGTACCTTCGCGAGGTCCAGCGCCACTCGCTGCTCACCCCTGACGAAGAGCACGCGCTCGCCGTCAAGTACGTGGGCACCGCCGACGTGGCGGCGGCCGCGCGGCTGGTCACCGCCAACCTACGTCTGGTCGTGAAGATCGCCTACGAGTACCGCCGCGCCTACAAGAACATCATGGACCTCGTGCAAGAGGGCAACATCGGCCTCATGCAAGCGGTCAAGCGCTACGATCCCTATCGCGGCGTGAAGCTCTCGTCGTATGCGGCATGGTGGATCCGGGCCTACATCCTGAGATTCATCCTCAACAACTGGCGGCTGGTGAAGCTCGGTACGACGCAGGCCCAGCGCAAGCTCTTTTTCAACCTCAACAAGGAAAAGGCGCGCCTCTCGGCGATGGGCATCGAGCCCAGCGCTGCCGAGATCGCCCGACGGCTCGGCGTCGAAGAGCAAGAGGTGACGGACATGGACCGTCGCTTGTCGTCGGGCGAGATGTCGCTCGACGCACCCGTCGGCGACACCGAGGGGCGGCCCGTGTCGCGCCTCGAAATGATGCCCACCTCCATGACCGGCCCCGACACCGCCGTGGCCGACGGTGAGATTCAGCAGATGGTCAAGGCGAAGCTCGCCGATTTCAGGACCACGCTGAAGGGCAAGGACGTCAATATCTTCGACGAGCGGCTGGTGGCCGAAGACCCGCT
>JBBSDY010000823.1:0-1956 GCA_038240245.1 Polyangiales bacterium | reverse complement strand
TCCACAGGGCCTGGCCCTTTTTCGCGCGCACGCCGTCGGGCTCACCGACGGCCGTGCGCGTCGAAGGATCGACCCTCTCGAACACGCGCGCAAAAACGGCGCCGCCGCAGACAACCAGATCGCCACGCGCCACGGCAATGGCGCGAGCTCTGGCCTGCGCGTCGACGGTGATCTCCGAGGTCAGGTCGCCGCCGGGAAGATCTTCGGCGAGCGCGCGGTCGATGATTTCGTCGAGTTGGGCAATGGGAAGCACCTGCACAGCGTACACCCTTCTGAACCGAGGCGAGCCTCGCATGACTGCGTCAGCTCCTGGCCATGACAGATCACATTCCGTAGCCGCGGGTGAGGGTCGAGGCGACCACGTTGCACAGCGCGTGAAAAACGGCGGGGGCGCCGATTCCGCCGGTGCGCGCGCGTAGCCAGCCGAAGACGAGCGCGGGGAAAAACACGGCGAGTCTTGCGGGGTGCGGCTCGGTGAGAACGTGGCCCACGGCAAAGACGGCGCTCGACGCGATCCACCCCCATCCGAGCTTCGCCTTGGCGATCGTCCACGGCGTGCCCCACGCGTCATCGAGCGCGGTCATCAAGTACCCGCGGTAAAATGCCTCTTCCGGCAGTGCGATCACGAGCATTTGACCCAGCAGCTCGTCACTGATCGATGGCGGTAGGCGAAACGAAAACGGCTGACGAACGTGCCAGTAGATTCGAAACCCAATCAAGAACGGGCCGACGATGATCAGCATGAGCCCGAACGCCCACGCAACCGCGCGGGCGGACTCGCGCCCGACTCGGCCCCAGTCGATGGAGCTCGGCTCGAGCACCCCCGCCAGAGACAAGCCATAGTGCCGAATCGTCGTCACGTCGTGTCGCAGGACCAGCCACACGACGGCGAGGATGAAGGCTCCCCCCACGGCCGTCGCGGCGTAGTCGACCGGCGCCGCATAGGACAGCGCGGTCACCCCGGCCGTGACGATCACGACGACCCAGAGCGGATGCAGCCTGGTGGCCCGTGTTGGCGGACGCTCCAGCGATTCCGAGGGATCGGGCGGCATCGGGTTGGGTCGAGGTAGCATCCTGACCGCAGAGGCGCCTAGCACGACCGTGTCCGTCCTTCGCGATCACGCTGCCGAACCAGTCCGCCCGGCCTGGATTCTTCTCAATAGATGGTAATGGGAGGATCTCCAAGCAATTCGCTGTCGTTGTCCCCCCTTGCCGGAGGGCAGACGAAAAGTGCTATCGTCGCCGCCCGCCTAGCCATTCTGGCTCCAGGATCCCACAGCCACCCGCGCCCCCGGGGCGTCGGAGGTACCATGAACGAGCAGCCCATCGGTCCTTACGATTCCGACTTCAAGAGAGGGCGCTTCAACCCCAAGGTCGTTCTCGCCTTCATTCTGGTCGCCATCGTCGGCGGCTTTCTCGCCGTCTTCGCGCTGAAGAACGAGAGCTCGAAGATGACGGCGGACGAGATCGCCGCCGTCAAAAAGAACATCTACGTCTTGCCCAAGGCCGACCGTGTCACCAAGTGGCGCGAACTCGCGGCGAAAACCGACGAGTACGAGCTTCAGCAAGAGGCGTTGATCCAGCTCGGCTGGGAAGGTGACAAGTCGGCTGTTCCGATCGCCATCAGCGCGCTAGGACAGATCGACCACCGCATCCGCGGCGTTGCTGCGCAGGTGCTCGCATATTTCGGATCGCCGGACGGGGATCCCGGCAAGGACCCGCTGCAGAAGGCATTGCTCGAGGCGGACAACTCCGATCGCCCGCAGATCACCTGGGCGCTCGTCACGCTGCACGACCCGCGCGTCTTCGAGAAGGCGATGGAGCTCTACCGGGCCGGGCACCTCACCAAGGTGCAACGCCTGGGGGGAGGCCCCGCGTTCAACCCCGAAGAGATCGCCAAGTTGGTCACGCTCGACGCCCTGGCCGGCATGGCGGGTGACGAGAGCGAGTCGGTGC
>JBBSDY010000822.1:0-1973 GCA_038240245.1 Polyangiales bacterium | reverse complement strand
GAGGACGTGACCAAGCTCCTCGCCATGCGCGCGCGGATCGCCGAAACCGTGGCCAGCATCGCATGACGCCGCCGCCCTTCGATCTGGTGGTGCTGGGCAGTGGGCCCGCGGGCCAAAAGGCGGCCGTGCAGGGCGCCAAGGCGGGCGGGCGCGTGCTCGTCGTGGAGAGCGAGCGCAGGGTGGGCGGCGCTTGCGTGCACCGCGGAACGATTCCGAGCAAAGCCTTGCGCGAAACGGCGCTCTCGCTGACCACCTTCCGCCGGCGCAGTGGCGGCGTCTTCGACGTATCGATGCCCGAGGATTTGAAGATCAGCAGCTTGATGCTGCGGATGGACGCCGTCATTCGGGCGCACGAGCGCTACATGAGCGACCAGCTCGCTCGCAACGGTATCGAGGTATGGCACGGCAAAGGTCGGTTCATCTCGTCTTCTGGCGAGCTCGAAGTTCGCGGGCTCGATGGACGACGGCGCCGCGCCAACGGCAGGAACGTGATCATCGCGACCGGATCGGTGCCCCGGACGCCTCCCGGGATTCCGGTGGACCACGAGCACATCCTGGACAGCGATTCGATTCTCTCGCTTGGCTACCTACCGACGTCGCTGGCCGTGCTCGGGGCAGGGGTCATTGCCAGCGAATACGCCTCGATCTTCGCGGCCCTCGGCGTGCGTGTGACGATGATCGATCAAGGCGCGAGACCCCTGTCGTTTCTGGACGCCGAGCTCACCGACCGCTTCGTCCTCGGGCTCGAGACGAGCGGCGGGAGATTCATCGGCACGAGCAAGATCGAGCGCGTCGCGGGGGATGGCATCGGCGAGGTCGTGATCCAGTTGACCGACGGGCCAACCATTCGAGCCGAGAAGATGCTCTGCGCCCAGGGGCGGGTGGCCAACGTCGATGGACTCGACATCGAGGTCGCCGGATTGCAGAAGACGGCGAGGGGGCTGCTCGAGGTCGACGCGAACTGCCAGACGGCCGTCGCCCACATCTACGCGGTGGGCGATGTGATTGGACCACCCTCGCTCGCGTCCACTTCGATGGAGCAGGGGCGCCGCGCGGCGCGCCACGCGCTGGGCCTCGAGGTGACGGGGACATCAGAAATGATTCCGCTCGGGATCTACACCATCCCGGAGATGTCGAGCATTGGCCTCTCCGAGCAGGCCGCAGCAGAACGTTACGGCGCCGCCGTCGTGGGGCGAGCTCGCTTCGACGAGTTGGCCCGCGGTCAGATCTCAGCCATCGAGGATGGCCTGCTCAAGCTCGTCACCGACGCCGAAGGACGTCGTATCGTCGGCGTCCAGATCGTGGGCGAAGGTGCGACGGAGCTCATTCACGTGGGACAGATGGCGCTCCTCGCGGGCTTCGAGGTCGATGCCTTCGTCGACAACATCTTCAATTTCCCGACGTTGGCCGAGGCCTACCGGGTCGCCGCCCTCGACGTGATCAAGCGCCGCGCCAGTAGGGCCCGGGCGCGCTCTCAACCGCCCGAAAGCGCCTCTTCGAGCGCGCGGGTGAGTGTGCCGACGTAGCCCCCACCGAAGAGGTTCACGTGCACGAGAAGCGGATAAAGCTGGTAGAGCGGAACGCGCTCGCAGGCTCCCGGGGACAGTGGCCACGCCTCGGCGTAAGCATCGAAGACTCGCCTGCCGAACCCACCAAATAGGCGCATCATGGCGAGATCGACCTCGCGGTGCCCGCCGTACACGGCGGGATCGATGAGGCAAGGCTCGCCGCGATCATCCGTGTGCAGGTTTCCACCCCACAGATCTCCATGCAGGAGCGAGGGCATCTCGGTGGGACCGACCAGGGATTCGAGACAACCGAAGAGACGACCGAAATCGCTGCGCAGCCGCGAATCGAGAAGACCCCGATCGGTGGCGCGACGAAGCTGCGCTTCGAGCCTTTGCTCGCGGTAGAAGGCTGGCCACGTGGATCGAGCCTCGTTGATCTGCTCGAGCGAGCCGATGAAGTTGTCG
>JBBSDY010000821.1:0-1976 GCA_038240245.1 Polyangiales bacterium | reverse complement strand
GCGATGCGCTCCTGCAGCGAGGCTGGCGCGACAGGCAGTCGAAGCGCTGTCACGCGCGCCTGAATGTCGGTGCAATGGACGCGAACGGTTTCGACCAGGCCATCTCGATCGCCGAGCTCGGGACGAACATCGAGCACGACGATCTCGCGAAGGGCGCCGGGATCGCTGGCAGCGGCGGAAACCGGGCGCGCGGCAAGAACGAGCATCACGATCGACGACCATCGCCACATGGCAACGCGCCACCCCGGACACATGCTCGCAAGACGGCGGTTCATCGGGGTACGGGCAGCCTCCAGTTGGCCCTACGCCGATACCAGCGCCCGTGTCTTTTCGCAAACGTCCAACACGAGGACCTGCTGCCGCGGCTCGCTCGGCGATAGAAAGATCAGTGCAGAAGGGGCCCGAGCGCCTTGTACCAGACGCCGCCCATCACGGCGAAGCCCGGAGCGCTCGGATGAACTCCGTCGGGGCCGATGTATTCGGTCTTGTAATTTGGATTGGCAACGAATGCGCCGTAAATGTCGACCATGAGCAGCCGCCGACCTGCGGCCATCTGCGTGGCGATCACGCGGGCGATTCCCTCGTTGTAAGCCATCACCCGGGCGTTGTTGGTGCTGTCGACGAGAGGTGTGATCGTCGAGCCGATGATCGTGGCGTTGGGCTCTCGCGCGAAAATCTGGTCGAGCAACTTGCCGTAGCGGTCTGGCGCGTGCGCAAGGTCGTCGTTGCCTCCGATGTCGTTGGTGCCGATGAGCAGCTGAACGACGCGAGGGTGGTAGTCATCGAGGGCCTTGTCGATCAGCCCGGCGATCTGGTTGATCTCATAGCCCGGGTAGCCTTCGTGCTGCTGGGGATAGGGCACACCATCGACCATCGTGGGCCCGTTGATTTGCGAGCCAACGTAGGTGAGCGATTTCTTCGCCATGAGTGACAGGCGAAACTCCACCACGCGATATCCCTCGGGGATCCAGGTGATCGAGTCTCCGACGGGCATGATGGGGCAAGGCTGGGGAGCAGGGGGACAGACGTCGCCCAGCTGGACCTGCCCGTCGTTCGATAGCCCATCGCGCGCATCGGAAGCGTCACTCGAGTCAGTCGCCACGCCGAGCATCGCGTCGGTGCCCGGATGAGCCGCGGCAGCATCGACGTCGACAACCGGCGTCGACGCCTCCCGCACCGCCGGAGCGGCTGCGTCGTCGGCAACCGAATCGGTTCCGATCGGCGTGTCGCTCGAGCTCGAGCACGAGGGAAGAAGGCACGCGCAAAAAAGCCCGGTGGCCCAGCGAATGTTGAGGTTCATTGGCGTCATCCCCTATCGGATCTCGGTCGGTGGAGGCGTGGGCGGAATCTTGAATACGTCCCACGCGGGCGTGTGGTTGCTCTCTGTCTCGGGCTGGTTCCACAGGTAGATCGCGGCGTGCGTCGCCGGCTCGGGGTGAGCCGCGCTGGTGGTGATGCCGGTGACATACAGCTGCGGGCGGCCGACCTCGCTGCGAATGGACGAGAAGATCATCCAATAGTACGTCTTGCCACCCATCGTTCGCGTTTCGGGTGACCACTTGGGCCAGCTGTTCGAAACGCCCGGGCTCGGCCGGTGGGCGCAAGCCGGCGGATCGTTGGCCGCGAGCCGAGTCGGGGTGCCACCCGCAGAAGGGATGACGAAAACCTCGGCCGCGAGCGAGCTGTACATGCCGCCATTGGGAATGCGGTTGAAAGCGATGAGCCGATCGTCACCCGAAAAGCTCGGATAGTACTCGGCGAGCGCCGCTTCGGACGCGCCGGCAATGGCCGAGGCGACTCCACCCACCTTGTTGGCATAGGGGACCGCATAGAGATCGGCTTCACCGGCGTCGAGCCGGCCGGTGGTCATGACGTTGTTGGAGACGTAAACGATCTTCGAGCCGTCGTGGCTCCAGGTGGGCGCTCCGGCGCCTCGCGCGTCGCCATCACGCTGGAAGATACCGTACGACGAACCT
>JBBSDY010000820.1:0-2001 GCA_038240245.1 Polyangiales bacterium | reverse complement strand
AGCTGGCTGCCGAGCTGGACTAGAACGTCCCGCCCCCGGCCCCCTGCGGTAGTTGCTAGTCGTAGCCAGGCAAAGTTGCTAAGCCTTGCGGGCCCCAGAGGCCCCCCCCCCGAGGGAATGGGCTCTTCATCCGATGAGTGACTTAGAGGAAAAGCAGGTTGCAGCGGCAAGCGCGCTGGTGGCCGAGCCCGAAGCGAGAGCCCCCTTTTCGCTCTTCGCATGGCTCCCGCGTTCCTGGGTCCCCGAGAAGACGCCCCCTATCGTGGGCAACAAGCTGCGGCTCGTGCGTGGCGGCGTGACCGCTGTTCTGGGCGGACTCTTCGCGTTCGTTTTCATGTCCCTCGAAGCGCAGGTTCGCTGGGGGGTGCCCCTCGGCATCCTCGGAATCTTCGTGGCGAGCTTCGGCGTGCTCGATTTCATGGGCTCGTTCGACGATCCCGACGAGCGGGTCGCCAACCGCGCGAGCGGCGAGCGCCTTCAGAAGCCGCTGCTTTGCGCGGGCCTGTCGCTCGTTGCGACGCTGTTCTTTCTGGGCCTTGCCGCCCGGGGTCGCCTGCCGGTGTGGGGCGCGGGCACCTTGATCACGCTCTCGTTCATCGCCCTCATCGTGTCGATTTTCTATGTGGGCGTCGCCCTGGGTCCGTGGGCCCTCGACGAAAACGGCCAGCCGCGACCGCTCTCGAAACGGCACGGGTTCTGGGTCGTGCTGACCGGTACGCTCCTCTATCTCCCGATGCAAGGCAGCTACTCGCTGTCCGATCCGTGGGAGACGCACTACGGCGAGGTCGCTCGCGAGATGCTGTCGCGCAACGACTGGATCTCCACGTGGTGGGCCCAGGACGGATGGTTCTGGTCGAAGCCCGTGCTCGACTTCTGGATGCAGGCGCTGGCCATGGGCATGTTCGGCGTCAATTACCGGCCGGGGATGATGCTGGCCACCAACGATGCGGGACACACGCCGTGGCCCGAATGGGCCGTGCGCATGCCGGTGTTCGTCCTCACCATCGTGGCGCTCTACTTCCTTTACAAAGGCGTGGCCAAGGTGTTCGGGCGACGCGCGGGGATGGTCGGCGCGCTCATTTTGGCGACGATGCCGCAGTGGTTCTTGCTCGCCCACCAGACCATCACCGACATGCCCCTCGTGGCGACCCTCTCGACGGCGATGGGGCTGCTCATGATCGGGATGCACACCGATCCCGACAAGACGGTGCGCGGCTACGAGATCTCGATCTTCGGAAGCAAGTTTCGCCTCACCGGCTTTCATCTGGTGTTCGGCGTGATCTTGCTGTCGGCGCTGCCGCAGATTCTTTATCTCTGCTCACGCAACGTCGAGCTGCAGTGGTTTCCCAAGACGCCCGGGTTCAGGCCGCACGGCGACGAGTTCTGGTCGGGGTCCAAGGGCAACTGCGGGCTGCCCGGCAACGAGGCGTGCAACGGACAGAAGCCCGCCGAGTCGGCGTGGTTCTTCAAGCACTCCGTCGACGTGCTTCAGCCTGCTTTCCAGGGTCTGGCGTGGGCGGCGGTTCTCGGATTCGTCCTCTACTTGAACTGGGGCGAACGAAGAGCGCAGCGTCTCTACTTCATGGCCGCCTGGTACTTTGCGGCGATCGCCACGATGGGCAAGGGACCGGCTGGGTTTGGCCTGCCCATCCTGGTCACGTTCGCGTACATCGCCGCAACCCGCAAGTGGGAGAAGCTGACGAGCGTCGAGGTCGTGAGCGGGCTGCTCATCATCCTCGTGGTTTCGATGCCCTGGTACTTCGCCATGTACTTTCGGCACGGGCAGCAGTTCACCGATCGCCTGATTTTCCACGACATGTACAAGCGCGCGATGACGCACGTCCACGACACCAACGAGGGCGACGACGTCAGCTTCCGCTTTTACATCTGGCAGCTCGGTTACGCGCTCTTCCCATGGACGGGCCTCGTGCCGGCCGGGCTCGTGTGGTGGACCCGCCGGCGCGACGATGCGTCGGGTGGCCAGGGCGACGTTTCGATCTT
>JBBSDY010000819.1:0-2056 GCA_038240245.1 Polyangiales bacterium | reverse complement strand
GCCGACCAGCGGCTGCGTCGACGTGCAAGTTCCCCTGTCGTTCGTACCGCGAGAAGGGAAATGAAAGCGCCTCGGGTGTCGCGGGCGGTCGCCCTGGTAGTGGCTCCGTTGGCGCTCGCGTCGGCGTTCTCGCTGGCTCAGTGCGACAGCGACGGTGTCACTCCGGTCTGTCCCGGTGATGGCGGTGATTGCATCACGCCGCCCGGCATGTCGTCGGCTAGCGTGATCCTGGTCGGCGCCGATGGAGGCATCGTCGGCGCGGGGGGCTCCGGGGGCGCTGCCGGGTCCGGCGCGGCCGGGTCGAGCGCTGCTGGATCGAGCGGCTCCGGGGGAACGAGCTCCGCGGCAGGCAGCGGCGGAGAGGGCGGCGCAACGCCCGACGCAGGCCTCACCACACTGCTCGACGCCAAGCTCGATCTCGGGCTCGTGCAGTAACTTCGATCGAGCCATGAGCTCGATTTTGCTCACCGTCGCCTACGACGGGCGGCCATTTTCCGGTTGGGCGCGGCAAGAAGGAACGCGCACCGTCGCCGGTGAGCTCCTGGGGGCCGTCCAGGCGATGGATCCTTCGGTGCAAGAGATCCGTGGAGCAAGCCGTACCGATGCGGGGGTGCACGCGCGCGGACAGCTCGCCGCGTTCTCGCCGTCCCGCGACATTCCTCCTCAGGGCTGGGCGCTAGGGCTCGCTGCGCACTTGCCTGGCGAGATCGCCGTCCGCCAGGCGGCGCGAGCGGCGGGCAACTGCGATCCGCGCGGGCACACGGTGCGCAAACGCTATCGGTATCTCGTCTTGCGAGATGTGCTGCGCGATCCCTTCTGGGAAGGGCGAGCGCTTCGTTTCTCGCATCGCCTCGACATCCACGCCATCCGCGCCGAGGCGTCGTTGCTCGTGGGTACGCACGACTTCGCTGCCTTCCGTTCGAGCTCCGACGAGCGAACGTATACCGTGCGCACCATCGAGGAGGTTCGCGTCGAGCATCTCGAGGGCGACTCGCGCGTGCTCGCCATCGACGTGACCGGCAACGCATTCATGCACAACATGGTGCGCATCATCGTCGGATCCCTGCTCGACGTTGCACGCGGTCGCCGCCAGGTGGGGACGATCGAAAAAGCGTTGCGCGGGGGAACGAGAGCCGATCTGGGCATGACGGCTCCCGCCCACGGTCTTTACCTGGAGAGCATCGACCACTCGCTGGCTCTCGAGGACGCATGGCCGTACCATCCGTCGCCATGAAGTCATCGTTCGTCTGCTGCCTGGCCCTGGCCGCATGCCTGGCGGGCCACGCGGTGAGGGCGGAAGGCGCGCCGCCCTCTCAGGCCGAAGCACGCCGTCTGTCGGACGCCTTCGTCGCGGTCGCTGAAAAGGTGAGCCCGAGCGTCGTGCAGATCGAAGTTGCGGTCCGAGAAGAGACCGCTCAAACCAGCCGCTGGTACAAGACTCCCACGGGCAGCGAAACTCCCGTGCAGCGAGGGATGGGATCGGGCGTCATCTTCAACGCCGATGGCGCGATTCTGACCAACAATCACGTGGTCGAGGATGCGCTCTCGATCACCGTTCGCTTGCGCGACGGTCGCATTCTGCCGGCGACCCTGGTGGGCCGCGATCCGTCCACCGACCTGGCGCTGGTGCGCGTCGAAGCCAAAAACCTGACGCCCGCCAAGTTCGCGGACAGCGACTCGGCGCGTGTTGGCGAATGGGTCGTCGCCATCGGGTCTCCCTTTGGGCTCGGTTACACGGTGACGACCGGTGTGGTGAGCGCCAAGGGTCGCGGCGGCGTGGGCGTCAACTCGGTGGAGGACTACCTGCAAACCGATGCCAGCATCAACCCCGGTAACTCGGGAGGCCCACTGGTCAACCTCGATGGGCAGGTCCTCGGCATCAACACCATGATCGTGGGGCGTGGGCAGGGCATCGGTTTCGCCGTGCCTTCCAACCTGGCGCGCCGTACCGCCGATCAGCTCGTCAAAACGGGTCATGTACAACGCGCGTGGATCGGCGTGGGAATTCAAGACGTCACCCCCGAGATCGCCCACGAGCTCAAGGTCGATCCCGGCG
>JBBSDY010000818.1:0-2057 GCA_038240245.1 Polyangiales bacterium | reverse complement strand
TATAGCGGAGCGCGAAGGGATCGAAGTTTTTGGGCTCGACCCAGACGTTGCCGGTATCCAAAAACAAGCCGCCCTCCCAGATGCCACCAAACGGCACGCGCAGCTCGATGCGCGGGTTGATGAAGACGTCACCGCCGCGAATCGCGACCTTGTCGATGGTGAGCTGCTCGGCGGTGGGCTTGTTTCGATTGGAGGCCGAGAGGATCTCGGCGGCGATGTCCTCGGGGACCAGCGAGTCCTGCAAGAAGCCGCGCAGCGAATCGACGCCTCCCAAAAAAAACAGGCGATCGGGGTAGGTCTTCGAGTCCTTGATGAGTTGTTGGATGCGACCACCGCGCAGGCTAAGCGCGATGGCGAGGCCTTGCTCGGTGAGTCGGACGTAGCCGGAGGCGGTGCCGGTCAGACGCAAGAAATCGCTGGGCGGCTGCTGGTCGACGTTGTCGACCGACGGGTAGGCGTGCACGTGCTCGACGCCGGCCACCAGAAGAGTCCCTCGTGTGGCTCCAAAGGGATTGTCGCGACGATCCCAGGTGGCCGAAAGACGCTGCGCGATGGCGAAGGTAAGACCGTCGGGAACGCGCAAAAGGCGGCTCAGATCGGCCTTGGCCGCCGGGCTGAGAGAGTTCAAATAGGCATCGACGGGCTGCTTCGAGAAGATGCCGACGTCGTTGCGCTCGAGCGATGCGCCGAGCTGCGCGTAGAAGCTGCGCTGTGGTCGATAGGTGAAGGTCGCGACGGCGGCCTCCTTGGTGAGGCCGAAGTCGCGCGCGTTGTCGCGCACGTCGACGCCGTCGAGGCCCAGGCGAATGAGCGGTCCCAGGCCAACTTCGGGAAAGGTGATCGAGACGGTGTTGCGGCGCTCGAGGCGCTGGGCGACCGATAGCGTGTCGAAATTTCGCCTTACATCGTCGTCGAGAATGAACGCGTCGGGCAGGTAGCCAAGTTGCGCGCGCAAGGTGAACTGAATCGCCTGTCCGCCCAGGTTTCGGTGACCATACTCGAGGGTGGCGCGAAAACCTTCGCCGGTCGAAAAGCCCGGCCGCAGATCGAGGTACTGCGGTACGCGTTCCTGGACCTCGATGATGACCACCTTGCGCTTGGCGGGCACCTGGGGATCCTCGAGCGAGATCGAAACGCTGGAGAACGTTCCCAGGGTGGCGATGCGCTCCTCGCTCTTGCGAACGTCGCTCGCTCGATAGGGCTCGCACTGGTCGATGCGGGTGTCGCGCGGGCAGCGCTCGAAGCTGACGCGACGCATGATGAGGGCGGGGTTGGTGCGCTTGGCGCCGCGCACGACGATACCGTCGACGTAGACGCGCTCTCCTTCGCTGATGACGAACCGCACCCGGGCGCGCGTTCGATCGGCCGAAAAGTCGATCATCGCGCGAACCTCGGCGAAGGCGAACCCTTGCTCCTTGAATGCATCGAGGACACGGCGGCGGGCCGCTTCGATCTCGGTCTGCGAAACGGGACCGCCGAGATCCAGATCCGCCTTGTCGGCCAGATCTTGCTCGATCAGAATGCGGTTGCCGTCGAACGCCATGTCATAGAGCGTCGTTCGAGGGCCGAGCTTGACGGGGGCGCGAATGCGCACCCGCGGCTCGCAGGAAATCCCCTTGGGGGGATCGGCAACGCACGAAAGGCGCGGATCGGGCGCCGACTCCTCGGCCGGAAGACCCTCGGCATCGAGGAGGCACGCGTCGCGCACGGCCACGACCGGATCGACAGGAATACATCGCCCCGGTGGCGATCGGCGGTCGCATTGTCGTCGCACGAGCTGAATGGGTCCCACCGTCGCCGACAGGTAACCCTGGCTACGGTAGTAGTCTTGCAAGTGCTTGAGCGCGCGGTCGTAGATCTCCGCGACGTACGTTCGACGAGGCTCGAGATCGAGGGGCGCGGCGCGGGTGCCGGTGCCACCGCCGGGGCCTTGGATCGCGTCGACGGCTGCGGGATCGACGGGGCCGAAGAGACCTCCGCCGGGAAGCTCCTCCTCGAGAAAGCTGTCGATGTCACGTCTGGCGTCGGGCGCCGAAAGCGGCCCGCCCACGAGACAG
>JBBSDY010000817.1:0-2059 GCA_038240245.1 Polyangiales bacterium | reverse complement strand
GTGCGGTCTGGCCGAGGGCGAGGCACGCCGCGGGTGCAAGCCCGCCGATGTCAAAACGTTCGCCTCGATCAGCGGCCAGGACTTCAACGAGCTCTTTACGCCCTTGAAGGACCGCGGCGCGGTCATCTTGTTCGACACCGGCAAGGAGGACCTCGACGCCACCGCCCAGAAGATCCTCGAGGACCGCTGGCTCGATCGGAAGGGGGCTCGCTACTTCTTCGTCGTGGGCCGGGCGTCCAAGACGGGCTCGACCGAGTCGAACCGGGCGCTGTCCCACCGCCGCGCCAACTCCATTCAATTTTTCATCAAGGATAAATTCGCCGATCCGGATCTCGACAAGCGGGTGGGGCTGCTCTGGCTCGGTAACGAGTTCGCGCAGCTCGACAAGGACTTCTGCACCTGGAACAACTCGCGGACCGGTGAGAAGTGCGACACCGAGACCATCAACCGCAGCGCCTTCGTGTCGTGGGTCGATTGTCGGCTTTAGGTGGGAGGATGAATCCAGGTGGGAGGATGAACCGCCCAGGCGCCACGGCCGCCAAGATGAGAGGGGTTTGGGTTTTGGGTTGTTTGTTGCTCGTTGGTTGTGAGGATGCGAAGAAGTCGGTGAGTGCGACCCGCGAACGTAGCGAGGTGGTGCCGGCCACGGGCAGTGCAGAGGCACCGGTGACCACGACGACGGTGGCCAGTGCGGCCAAGGGGACGGCTTCGCCGAAGCTTTGTGAAGGGCAGATGGGCAAGCCGGGGCGCGATCTGCCGAAAAAGGCGCCCTTCCGCAAGACGGCGCTCGGGGCCAAGTCTCCCGCGGCTGGGGTTTCGAATGGCAAGTGGACGTGGGTGAACCTCTGGGCGGCGTGGTGTGCTCCCTGCAAAGAGGAGATGCCGCGGTTGCACAAGTTCGCGGCGCGCCTGGGACAGGGCGGCAAAGAGCTCGACCTTTCGTTCATTTCGCTCGACGACGACGAGCGCCAGCTCGAGCAATTTCTGGCCTCACAGGGTGAAGACGGCGTGCGGGCGACGTACTGGCTGCGCGAGGGGCACGAGCGCGACGAATGGCTCGTCGGAGCGGGCCTCGCCCGCGATCCCCAACTTCCGGTTCAGATGCTGATCGATCCCCACGGCAAGATCCGCTGCACTGTGAACGGCGCGGCCGGGGACCAGGACTTTGCCGAGATTGCCTCGATCGTGTCCTCGCCGTGATCGTGTCCTCGCCACGATCGTGGGCGCATGGCTAGCGTTCGCGACGTAGCGTGGCGGCGCGCGCATGACATGGCAGGCCTTCTCGTTCGGCGAGGGTTTCGATGGTGCCCGCCAGATCGCGAGCGGCTGAAGCGTCGAGGCGCCCGGTGGCCATCGATCGCATCATGTCGCGTGAGGTGACACCCGAAAAGCTTCGCGCGTAGCCGCTCGTCGGTAGCACGGCCGTGATGCCGATGGCGTAGTTGGCGGCTGCGAATGGCGTCGAGGCGCCGAGCAGAAGCTCTCCAGCGCATCTCACGCGCTGGACGACGATCTGCTCGCCGGCAGGTTCGCACACCACCTGCAAGTGCTCGGGGGCAAACGCATTGGCCACATCGACGGCGCGCGGCAGATCGGAAACAAGGACGATAGCTCCCCTGCCCTTTTCGCCGAACACCTGCCCGAGGTAGCTTCTTCTCGGCTCTGGCGCAGCGACGATGGCGTCGTCGATGTTCACCGAGACGCGCCGGGCGAGCGCGGCAGACGTCGTGACCAGCACCGAGCTCGAATCAGGACCGTGCTCGGCTTCGCTCAGCAGATCGGCCACGACGAGGTCGGGATCGGCCGAGTCGTCGGCGATGATCATGCAATCGGTCGGTCCCAGACCGACGGCGGTTCGCTTGCCATGGCTCTGCGCCAAGATCATGGCCGCCGCGATGCCGCCCGGGCCGGGCCCAAAGATGCCGTCGCAGGGGGCGATCGTCGCGGTGCCTTGCGCCATGCCCGCAATGAGCGCCACCCCGTTACCGACCAAGAATTCCGTCGCCCCCGCCACCCGCGCCGCGGCGATCGTGGCGCGATCGGGAAGCCTGTCAGGGCC
>JBBSDY010000816.1:0-2061 GCA_038240245.1 Polyangiales bacterium | reverse complement strand
GACCCAACATGTCAGTCCCCCGCTTGCCATCCGCCCCCCACTCGGCAAAACTTCCCCAAGAGTCCGTGCCCATCCAAACCGCTCGCCGCGTCGAGAACATCGTCCAGTCCGAAATCCGCCGCATGACCCGCGAGTGCGAGCGCGTGGGCGGCATCAACCTCGGCCAGGGCATCTGCGATCTGCCAACACTCCCCCTCGTGCGCGATGGAGCGATCTCCGCCATTCGCGAAAACCGCAGCACCTACTCGTTTCCCGAAGGAAGCTCGACCCTGAGGCGCGTCATTGCCGACAAGCTCGCCCGCGAGAACGGTATCCACGCCAATCCCGAGACCGAGATCGTCGTCACCGTGGGAGCCTCCGGCGCATTCACCTCGGCCCTCATGGCGCTTCTCAATCCAGGCGATGGGCTCATCCTCTTCGAGCCCTACTACGGCTACCACCTCAACACCGCCCTTCTTGCCGGCATCGAGCCGCAGTTCGCCCCGCTCGATCTACCTTCGTTCTCGCTCGATGAAGAGCGCCTGCGCCGGGCCATCCGGCCCAACACGCGCGCGATCGTCCTGTGCTCTCCCAGCAACCCAAGCGGCAAAATGCTCACCCGCAAAGAGCTCGAGACACTGGCACGCATCGCCGTCGAGCACGATCTGCTCGTCATCACCGACGAGATCTACGAGTACTTTCGTTTCGACGGGCGCGAGCACGTTTCACCAGCGACCATCGCCGGGCTCGAGGACCGAACCGTGACCATCATGGGCCTGTCCAAAACATTCAGCATCACCGGGTGGCGACTCGGGTACGTCGTTGCAAACGCCAGGCTCGCCGCTCCCATTTCGATCGTCAACGACATCTACTACGTATGCGCCCCCACCCCACTCCAGCTCGGAGCTGCTGCAGGATTCGCGGCGCCGCCCTCGTATTTCGAGGATCTTCGCACCAGCTACCAGCGCAAACGCGACATGATCTGCGACGCACTGCAAAGGGCGGGCATGTCGCCGGTGGTGCCCGAAGGAGCCTACTACGTCCTCGCCGACATCTCGCGAACTGGCTTCTCGGTCGCCAAGGACGCCGCCATGGCGTTGCTCGAGCGGACCAAGGTCGCCTCCATCGCCGGCTCGGCATTCTTCGCCAGCGACGTCGGCGAACGCTACCTCCGATTTTGTTTCGCCAAGGAAGACGACGCGCTCTCCGAAGCCTGCACAAGGATCCGTGCCCACCACCTCTGAGCAGAAGAGCTTCGTCGTCCCCAAGGAGCTGCACGGACGGCCGCTCGATGGAGCGCTGAGGACGCTTGCCTCGCTGTCGTGGGGCGATGCGCGCCACCTGATCGAACGCGGCAAGATCTCGGTCAGCGGCAAGATCGTCACCCAGATCGATCGGCGCCTTCGTCAAGGTGACCAGATCGACCTTCGCCCGAATGCGCCGCGGCCCAAGATCGGGAACGTGCTCGAACGTTCGGCGCTCGTCTACGTCGATCCCCACATCGTCGTCGTGAACAAGCCGGCCGGGATCAGCACGGTGCCCTTCGAGCCCGGAGAGCGCGGCACGCTCGATCAGCTCGTGGCGGCGCTGCTACCGCGGGCGCGCAGCAAGGGGCCGCCGACGTCGCTCGGCGTGGTGCAACGGCTCGACCGCGAGACGAGCGGTGTTCTCGTGTTCGCGCGTACGTTCAGCGCCAAGAAGATTCTCGCCGCCCAGCTTCGCGCGCACACCGTGCACCGGCTCTACCAGGCCATCGTCCACGGCAGCCTCGAGAAACAGGTCTTTCGTAGCTACCTCGTCCCCAACCGCGGCGACAAGCTCCGTGGAACATCGCGCTTCGGTGGCGAGGGCCAGCTGGCGGTCACCCATGTCGCGCCCATCCGCCGTCTGGCGGGCGCGACACTGGTCACCTGCCAGCTCGAGACGGGACGCACGCACCAGATTCGCATTCACTTGAGCGAAGCGGGCCACCCGATCGTCGGCGAGCGCGTCTACATGAAGAACTTCACCGGCCGCGCTGTCACCGCGCCGCGCCTCATGCTGCACGCCGCGGAGCTCGGCTTCATTCACCCGGCGACCGGG
>JBBSDY010000815.1:0-2066 GCA_038240245.1 Polyangiales bacterium | reverse complement strand
GCGGAGCACGTTTCACTTCTACCGTGGCGCCGGCGACGGGCGCGCCACTCGACAGTCGTGTCACCCACACGAGCGTCCCTTCGCGCGAGACCTTGGCCGAGATCGCCAGATCGGTGATCTGAACGATGCGCGCCATCGAGGCTTCGTGCTGGTCCTTCGTTCCGGGTCGCTCGGTGTAGCTCACCGCGGCGGCGATCGCCCCGCGCCTGTCCTTGCCACCCAGCAAGTCGTCACCATGCACCCAAAACTTGGCGGCTGTGTTTTTGGGCGCGGCCGGATGGACCGTGGTCGGCGGGGCGCCGAGGCGGACGATCTTTTGGAAACCGGTGACGGACTCGTCATCCGACGGACCAAAGGCAAAGATGTCATCGGGCCGCAGTGCCAGCGAGGCGACCGACATCTCGCGAACGTTGACTGCCAGCACCGGAATGTCCCGCTTCTCGGAGGCCTCGAGATACACGCCCTGCACACCGATGTCGGCCTTGGGCCAGAAGTCGTCGAGCTCGAGCTTGCCGACCCAATCTTGCGCCAGCGCCTGACCGTATTCGTCGCGAAGCGGCGTCTTGCCGCCACCTGGAACGGCGACGTTCGCCTTCAACCGCACGGTGAAGCTCCTGGCTGCGCCAAAGTGCCCATCGAGGGTGAGCCAGCTCGTCGTGTCGTCTTCGTTGCGCGATCCCCAGGCGAGGGCCACCGCCGGCTCGATGATCACGGCCTTCTTCAGGTCCTTGATCTTCACGGCGTTGTTAAGCCGCAAGCTGATCTCGGAACCGGGGGCGCATTTGCCATGCGGTGCATCGTGGTCACACGCGATCTCGTCGACGCCGAGCGGCCCGTAAGTTTTGAACGAGATCGTTTGCTCCTGGCCCGACGTCCTCGGACCTTCCACGCCTCGAAGATCGGCGCCAGCCACGATCTCGATCGGGCTATTTTTGGGCAGCAGGCTCCTCGGCGCCACCTCGGTCAGCATCGCGTTCGCGGCATCCGGATGACGCACGGTGAATGGGATGGACGACTTGGCATTGGCGCCGCCCAAAAGCTGGAGCGCGCGCGAGACCTCGGCGTCGGAGACCGGCTGGTTCCACCGCAACACGAATTTCGACTGCGGGCTGAGGTGATTCGACCGCTCGGCTGGATCACTGCGGACGATGGAAGGCCGCGGGGTGGCGAAGCGAAGCTCGTACGCTTTGTCGAGGCGTGAGCCGTCGAGGGCGCGCGTCCCCTCGGGCACCGCAATCTTGAACTCCGTGGCGCGCGGCAGATGATCGTCGGGTGCGAACACCAGCGCGTTGGTGCCCACCCACCGAAAAGCACCCTTCACGGGCGGCTCGATCGTGACCGGCGCATGACTCTCTTCGGCGGCCAGCTCCAGCGGGCGCATGGGCCGATTGAAGACCAGGCTGATCTCCGACGGATCGGTGACCTCCCCCTGCGGCGAGCCGAAGACGACGCCGAACGCACCCTCGAGCTTGGCCGCTCGCTCTTCGTCTCCAGGAGCAAGAACGCCCCGGGTTTGCACGCTCGGAGCACGCGCCCCCTGAAAGCACGACGTGAGGAGGGCGAGCAGAACGAGAATGCGGCGCGAGGACATGTCATCCCTTCAGCAACCGGCGTACCGGGCGCGGTCGTACCTGGTGTCCACCCATGATCCCACGAAAAGCAGGGATCCAACGCTCGAGCGTCGAGACGCGCGTGGGGCCGTGGACACAATTTGTGGGGCCCGGGCCTCAGTCGGGGGACAAGAGGGCGTCCAGCTCGCCGTCGCGTTCCATCGAAGCAAGCTCGTAGTATCCGCCCACCAATAATCCATTGATGAAGATCTGCGGAACGCGATGGGAGCCGGTCGCCTCGGCAAGGTGGTCGCGCGCCTCGCCGCGACCCACGTCGATCTCTCGAAACGCCACGCCCTTCTTGATGAGGAGCTGCTTGGCCCTCAAGCAATAAAAGCAGAACGGGGTGGCATACACAACGACATCAGCCATCCGCCGAAAGATAGCGCACGGCAGGTGCCGCGCACCTCGGACGGGCGCTCCCTCCAGCATTTGTTATAAGGAACGTTAGAGAAG
>JBBSDY010000814.1:0-2076 GCA_038240245.1 Polyangiales bacterium | reverse complement strand
GTTGCTCTATGTCGACTCACGCCAGGGCAAGACCTTGCGCCCGGGCATGGAAGTGCAGCTCTCGCCGTCCATCGTGAAGAAAGAGCGCCACGGCCTCTTGGTCGGGCGCGTGAGAACGGTCGAGAGCTTTCCTTCGACGCGGCAAGGCATGATGCGCATTTTGCACAACGAGCAGCTCGTCGACTCGTTCCTGGCCGAGACCAATGGGACCCCCATCGGCGTTCGCGCCGAGCTCGTGACCGAGCCCACCACACCGAGCCGCTACCGCTGGACCTCGGGCGTGGGTCCGGACGTCGCGCTCACCAGCGGCACCCGCTGCACCGGCTACGTGACCACGCGAACGCAGCGCCCCATCGAGCTGGTGTTCCCTGCCCTCGAATTCGGCAAATAAGTGGCCGACCCTAGCCCGCAAAAGCGCCGGAGCAAGCGGGTCCATGTCCCGACGCGCCTTCAAATGGAGGCCACCGAGTGCGGCGCTGCGGCTCTCGCTTCCGTGCTCGAGTACCACGGCACGTTCGCGCCCCTCGCCCGGGTGCGCGAAGAGTGCGGCGTTTCGCGCGACGGAAGCAAGGCCAGCAACATCCTGAAAGCCGCGCGCGCGTACGGGCTCGAGGCGCGTGGCTTTCGCAAGGAGCCGAACGAGGTGCGTCAGATGCCGATGCCGGTCATCGTGCACTGGAACTTCAATCACTTCCTGGTCGTCGAGGGATTCGGCAAGAACAAAGTCTTTTTGAACGATCCCGCCAGCGGGCCGGCGATGGTGACCGACGAAGAGTTCGACCACGCCTTCACGGGGGTGGTGCTCACCTTCCAGCCCACCGCCGAATGGAAGCCGCGCGGACGTCGCCCCCGGCTTCTTCCGTCGCTGCTCAGCCGCATTTCCGGCGCCAAGGCGGCCATCATCTACCTGGTGCTGGCCGGCTTTCTTCTGGTCTTGCCCGCTTCGGTGGCGCCGATCTTCAGCATGGTCTTCGTCGACGAGGTTCTCGTGGGCGGCAAGAGCTACTGGTTGCCGTCCTTGCTCCTCGGCATGGCCGCAACGGCCGTGATTCGCTCCCTCTTGACGGCCTTGCAGCGAACCTACTTGCTCAAGCTCTTCATGAAGCTCGGCGTGACGATGTCGAGCAACTTCATGTGGCACGCGCTCCGTCTGCCGGTCGCTTTCTACTTCTCACGCATGCCCGGCGATCTCGCGGGTAGGGTGCGCGCCAACGACGCCGTGGCCTCGACCCTTTCGGGACGCCTTTCGAGCGTGGTGCTCGATCTGCTCCTCGTCGCGTTCTACGGGGCCTTCATGCTTTACCTGGATCCCTGGCTGACGTGCATCGGTCTGGTCACGATGGCAGCGCACCTGGTGCTCTTGCGGGTCACCTCGCGCGTGCGGGCCGATCTCGGTCGGCGCGTGGGACAGGGCGCGGGCAAGCTGGCGGGCGTGGCCGCGGGCGGTCTGCAGATGATCGAGACCATCAAGGCCACGGGATCGGAATCCGAGTTCTTCTCGCAGTGGGCGGGGTACCAGGCCAAGCTCGTGGTCGTTCAGCAAACCGCCGCGCGCCGCGAGCAGTGGCTTCTCATGGCCACCACCGCCCTTTCCCACACCAACTCGCTGCTGGTGCTCAGCCTGGGCGCATTGCGCGTGATGGACGGGCACCTGAGCATCGGGGCCCTGGTGGCCTTTCAGAGTCTGATGGTGAGCTTCGTGCAGCCTGTCGAACGGCTGTCGCAGGTCGGAGCCGCGCTGCAAGACCTGCGCGGGGACGTCGAGCGGCTCGACGACGTCCTCGAGCACAATCGCGACGACACCTTCACCGATGCGGCAGCGCGGGCGCCCGCCGACGACGTCGATCCGCGCCGCCTGGCCGGAGAGCTCGCGCTCACCAACGTGACGTTCGGGTACCTCCCCTTCTCACCCCCGCTGGTCGAGGAGCTCGATCTTCACATTGCCCCCGGAGAAAGAGTGTCGCTCGTCGGCGGCACGGGCAGCGGCAAGTCGACCATCGCCAAGCTCGTCGCCGGGCTCTACCGGCCGTGGTCCGGCGACATTCTCTTCGATGGCGAGGCGCGCGAATCTCTGCC
>JBBSDY010000813.1:0-2079 GCA_038240245.1 Polyangiales bacterium | reverse complement strand
CGCGACGCTGCGCGTCGGCGGTCATGCCCGAGCCATTGTCCTCCACGAAGACGAAGACCTTGCCGTCGGCACTCTCGGCGCGAATTTCGATCTTGCGCGGGCGTCCGTCGGGGATGGCTTGCATGGCATTGATGACCAGGTTGACGAGTATCTGCTCGAGCGCGCCGGGATCGGCGATGGCATGAACGTCTTCTCCGATGTTCATTGTCACGATGGCGACCAGGTTGGTCGAAGTGGTGGCCATGCGCACGGCGCTCCTCGCTACTCGAGCGAGGTGCACCCTACAGAGCGGCGACGCGTCGGCCCCGGCGACCCTCCCCGTATCGAGCAGCTGCCGGACGATCCGTGCGATCTTCTCCATGGAGACCAGGGTGTCCTGCACGGTCTCGGTGGCATCGCCGGGGAGCGTTCCCTTCTTGATGACCGATTCGAGGTACTTGAGGTTGGCGACGACGGCGGCTGCGGGGTTATTGATCTCGTGGGCCACCCCTGCCGAGAGTCGGCCGATGGCGGCGAGGCGCTCGGCAATCACCAGAGCGGAGTTCACTTCGCCGAGCTCGCGCGTGCGCGCGGCAACCATGGCTTCGAGGTCGGTGGAGAGTGCATCGAGCCGGCGAGCGCCTTCGGCAAATCTGCGCACCAGGACAATCCCGACGATGCTGATCGTCGGGAGAAACGCCCAGTCGAGCACATAGGGGAGCGCGTACGAGCCCGTCCCCACGAAGGTATCGCTGACACTGGCCACGAAGATAATGACCATCGACGCTAGGTACCAGCGAGCGTCGACGCTGGTTCGTGCCGCCCGCGCGTAGGTCAGCATGGCCAGCAAGAATGCTGCCTCGAGAGCAATTCCCGCCGGTAGGTTGAGGGGACCGGGCAAGGCGTCGGCATACCGAACGCCCATCCACACGTGGTGACTGACGTCTCGGGTCACGACGGCTCCGGGAAGCCACGCCACCACCGCAAGCAGGGCACAAAGAAAGAGAAACACGCGGCGAAGCCGGTTCACCGGCGTCTTCAGGTGCGCGCTCGAATGCAGAATCCAGCCGCCACCTTGCAATGCGGCCGCGCTCCAGTTGCCTCGGCTGCCGAGCTCGATCACCCAATCGGGCACATCGAGCGTGAGGACGATGTTGCAAAAACAGTAGAAGCCAGCCGAGCCAGCGACCAGCCAGAACCAGCGATGATCACGCCATCCCGGAGTGCGCGCAAACCGCGAGCCGAGGAACGCAAGCGTCCACGCCAAAACGCCAGCCACCAGCGATACTGCGGGCAGGACCCACATCTACGACACGATAGGACGGCTGGTTGCAAAGAACCTGAAGCACGCCCCGCACGATCACCCGCTTACGGGCCGCGCCGGTAGCCGACGAGCTCGCCCGGCAAAGAGGCAAGAGGTGGATATTTCTCGTCGGGAACGGGTGCCAGCGCAGTCAGCGTCAGCGGGACGTGGCCCGACCAACAATCGACGGACGCGTCGTTTTCGTCGTCGAGTGGTCCCCCCGCGCGGACCTTGATCGACGCCTCTTCGATGGGCATCGCCAGCACGCGGGTCGAAGTGAGCTCCTTCTCGTTGGGAGCACGCGCGTGCCGGGATCGACCGGCGAGGAAGTGGTCGACGAGCTTGGTGAGCGCCAGTCGCTTCTCGTCGAGATCCTCGATCTCCACCGCGTTCCCCAGCACGACGACCGACCGGTAGTTCATCGAGTGGTGAAAGGCGGAGCGAGCGAAGACCAGCCCGTCGACCAGGGTCACCGTGGCGCAGACCCGAATCCCCGTGGCGAGCGTTCCGAGCAGTCGGCTGGCCGGTGCTCCGTGCAAGACGAGGCGATCGTCCCAGCGGGCGAAGGCCATGGGAAGCACGAACGGCTCGCCAGAGACGACGAACCCCACCGAGCAGTAGAGGGCCTCGTCGAGAATGGAGTAGGCGAGCGCTCGGTCGTACGACCCTCGCGCGGGGATTCTCCGGATCGTCGTCTTGGGGGTGGCAGTGAAAGTGCTCCTTGGTTCCATGGCCGGAGCATGCTTGTATTCTGGTAGCCCTGGTACATCCAGTTTTACAAATTCGAACCTACCAGT
>JBBSDY010000812.1:0-2080 GCA_038240245.1 Polyangiales bacterium | reverse complement strand
TGAGCACCTTTGCGGGGCTGTCATACTTGAAGAAGTTCGTTGAGACGCTGCTGAAGTTGAGGCCACCGGCCACCGATTGCAGCTGACCTTCGTTGAGCTCGCCACCCGACGCGGCGGCCACCGCAACCGTGGCGTCGAGCTCCGCCGCATCGACGGCGAGCCCTTGCTCTTGGGCGATCTCGATGAACCGAGCTCGCTTGTCGGAGGCTTTCGACACCTCGCTCTGAATGCGCTTCCAGTTGGCATCGTCGCTGCTCATCTTTTGCATCACATCAAACAGTTTCATCCAGCGCATGGGGCGGAAACAGGCTCTCCAGCGTATCGGAGGCAAATTCCAGCTCGGCGAGGCAGTGGGTGCGCACCGAATCCTCGGACGCGACCAGGACATCGTGCAGCCGCTCCCAGAAGGCTCTCCCCTTTTCACCGCGGCCGTACTTGCAGAACCATGTGGCGCATGTCGATTCGCGGTGTCGCCACACACCGCAACGCCCACCTTCTTCGAGATAGTGCGGACAGCGCATGGATCGCGCATGACCGAACGAGCCGGGGCTCGTGCGGTAGAGGAGCGAATACATGGGAGTTCGCAACAGACCCAGGGGAGAAACACCGAGCCCCTTGTCGAGGCGAGCCTCGACGGTCGCCCGCCCCGCGGCGGACTCGGCATTCGTTTCCCCGAGAACCCGGCCCACCAGGAAGTTGGCGAGCTCGGGCAAGAAGGTGCAGCACTTGGTCGCCGGAGAAAAGTAGAGCTCGTTCGCGCCGCCCTGTTTGCCGGCCGGCGGGAGCATCGCGCAGCGATCGCAGGTCGAGTTTTGCTCGGCGGGATCGGGCCCGGAAGCAGGGTACCCGATCGGGCAGAGCGCGTCAGGGCTCACGTGGATTTGCATGTGATGACGAAAGCTTCCCGCACGGTCGAGGCCAGCATCGTCTTGCTACCGGCGACGGCATGGCGTAGCTTCGGCTCGCAGTCAGTGGACGATTTTCCGGGTGCTTCGTTCTCATGCGCAAGGTGCTCTTCATCTTTGGGCAGTTGGCGGACACCGACATCGATTGGTTGGCGCAAGCCGGCCGCCGACAAAGGCTCCCCGCTCGCAGCCTATTGATCCGAGAGGGTGTCCAGGTCGAGACGCTCTACATCCTGCTCGAGGGGCAGCTCGCCGTCGTGCAGGGCACTCCCGAGCGCGAAATTGCACTCCTCGGGGCGGGCGAGATCGTCGGCGAAATGTCGTTCGTCGACGCGCGGCCGCCGAGCGCCACCGTCCGGGCGGCGACCGACGTCGTCGTGTATGCGATCTCCAAGCAGCTCTTGCAATGGCATCTCGAGCACAACGTCGCGTTCGCAGCGCGCTTTTACAAGGCGGTCGCGACCTTCCTCTCCGACCGCATCCGCCAGGCCACCCAGTCGGCCAACGACAACGAAGCCGACGAGCTCGATGATTCGGTGCTCGACAACCTCGAGCGAGCTGGCGCGCGCTTCGACGAGCTCAGTCGCCAGCTACTCGACGGATGACGGCGACGCGTTTTGAGCAGCGAGGCGCACGCTTGAAGGACGCAGCCCCTGGAAACATCCGAAGGTGAAAGTGAAATCAGCCGCATGAAAACGACGCTTTCGACGGGGACTCTTTTGTTGGCGCTGGCGGGCGGTCTCGCGCTTGCCACCGACGCGCGGGCCGACACTTCGCCTCCCGCCCAACCCGCGGCCGATGCCGCACCGGCCGGTGCGCCGCTTTCACTCACGGAGGCAGTCCGCACGACCTTGCGCCTGCATCCGGCCATCCAGAACGCGAACGCCGAGCTGCGCCAGCGCAAGGCCGAGGTCGACGTCGCCCGCGGTCCGTTCGATCCCCTTTTGAAGGCCGTCGTCTCGCACACCCACGACGAGGCCCCGCTGCTGCCCGGCGAGCGCGTGGATCCCGCCGAGCGATCCGTCATCACCGACACCACCGACCTCAGCGTCGGAGCCGCCATGACCACCACGTGGGGAACGAGCATCGAGCCCAGCATTGGGCTCTCGCGGGTGCACCAGCGCAGCAGCGTACCGATTCCGGGGCTCCTGAGCGATCCTGCACAGCGCGCCCAC
>JBBSDY010000811.1:0-2083 GCA_038240245.1 Polyangiales bacterium | reverse complement strand
GACGCCTTCGGGGGCGCCTACGAATGGATGAATCGGAGTGCCGACCGATGATCCCGCTCTACGGATTTCTGCAAGGCGACACCATGGGACTTCTGGTCCTGGCCAACGAAGACGATACGGTCACCACGCTGGCTGCCAAGCTCGCCGCCTCTGCGCGCGTTCGGGTCCAGCGTCGCGCGCCCCTTTGCGTTTTCTACAAGGGGGTCAGACTCGACGACGACATGACGGTTGGGCGGGCAGGCATCGAGGCGCTCGACAGGATCGACGTGCGCGAGATCGAAAGTCCATGACCTTGTGCCGCGTCGCCACGCTCGACGAGCTATGGATCGGCGAGAAGCTGAGTCGCGTTGTCGACGGGCGTCGTGTTTTGCTCATTAACTACCAGGGCACGGTGTGCGCCTACGAGGATCGGTGTCGACACCAGGGAGTCCGGCTCAGCGAGGGACGAATCGTCGACCACGTGCTCACCTGCGCGGCTCACGGATGGGAATACGACATCCGTACGGGCTCGGGCATCAATCCCGACAACGTTCGGCTTCGGCGCTACGGGGTCAAGATCGAGGGAATCGACATTTTAATCGACACGACAGCGGAGGAGACGAATGACGGCAGTTCCTGATCTGAGCGACTGGGTGGGCCCCGTACTTCAGAAGGGACCAGCGGCCGACGCCGTGGTGGCGGCGATTCGCGAGCTCAACCACGCCGTCGTCGTCGTCGACCGTGGATCGTACTTGCGGGTCTTGTCCCCTCGGCGATGTCGCGTCACCAGCGCCGCGGTCGCAGAGCACGCCGGCGTGCCCTTCCACTTGCCCAGCGATCTCGAGCTGGTGATGTCGTCCTTCAAGGGCTTCTTCGAGGTCTCCGAAGACGAAGCCATCTGGAAGCTCGGCGAAAGTGCTCCCGAATGAGCAGCTCGGGAATGCTTCCGCGGCGCCGGGCGCCGTCGAAGCTCAAGACCTACTCGCACTTGTCGCGCGAACGGCGCATGCCGACCGACTACGAGCTGGTCACGTCCGAATTGCTTTACTACCCAGGTCGGGGCTTCGAAGTCACCACGCCCTTGTCGCGCTGGTACGAAGAGCACCAAAAGCAATCGGCCCTCCAGGTCCCCAGCTGGGAGGCCTTCACCGATCCCCGCGAAACGACGTACGCCAAATACGTCGCGCTGGCCCGCAGCCGCGAGATCTACGTCGATGGCATTCTTCAAGCGATCGAGGACGGCGGTTACGACGCGTCGCTCGCCGCGCCGTGGCGCACCACGCTTTTCCAAATGCTCGCCACGCTTCGCTATCCGCTGCACGGCCTTCAAATGATCAGCGCCTACATCGGGCAAATGGCGCCGAGTGGGCGCATCACAGTTGCGGCAGCTTTTCAAACGGGTGACGAGCTTCGACGCATTCAGCGCATCGCCTACCGAATGACGCAGCTCGGCTTGCATGCGCCGGTCCCGGGCGAAAATGGGCGCGAAATTTGGGAGGGTGATCCCTCGTGGCAGCCCTTGCGCGAAGCCGTCGAACGCCTGCTCGTCACCTACGATTGGGGCGAGTCGCTTGTGGGCCTCAATGTTTGCGTCAAGCCCATCTTCGACGAGCTCTTCATGGTGCACCTGTCCCAGATCGCAAAGGACCGAGGCGACTACCTCTTGGGTCAGCTGTTTGCGTCGTTGTACGAGGACTGTCGCTGGCACCGCGAGTGGACCGTGGCCCTTCTCGAGATGGCCATCCGCGATCGCGGTGAGAACCGGGCTGTCATTGCCGGGTGGGCCGGACCATGGCGCGATCGCGCCCTTCGAGCAGCGGGGGCCCTCGACTTGCCGTTGCCCCATGGCGGACGTGACCCTCACCTCGACGTGAGCGGTGACCTGCTTGCCCGTATGGGCGTGGACATCCCAAGATGAAACCCTCGGGGAACGGTGCCCCCCCCGAGCGATTGCTTTCGCTCGAGGAGCAGCTCACCGAGACCGAGAGTCGGTTCAAGATCATGGCGGACGCGGCGCCGGTACTGCTCTGGATGTCGGACCGCGATTCGCTGTGCACCTTCTTCAACCAAACGTGGCTCGACTTCACCGGTCGCACGCTCGAGG
>JBBSDY010000810.1:0-2111 GCA_038240245.1 Polyangiales bacterium | reverse complement strand
TTCCTGCCGCATCACCGGCGCTCGCACCACCGCCGCCCGCGGTCGTCGCGATCGGGGAATTGCCGGCTCCGCCGGCGGCTGACGAGCCCGTCGCGTCGCTGCTCGAGCATGCCGAGCCAAGGGCAGCGTTCGCCAGGAAGAAGACGATGAACGAAGAATGGTTCGTCACGGCAGCGCTATCTTTGACAAGTTCAGCGTCGATTGACAAGTCAATGTCGACAGCGGGGTTACTTGCGCACGCGCGGCCGCCCTTCATCGCCGCGCCACGCCGATCCCTTGAGGATGATGTCCCGCATCCCCAAGAGGGGAGCGATCTCGAGCACCCCACCGCGAACGATCGCCGCCCGGGGCATGCCGAACACCGCCGAGCTTTCTTCGTTCTGCGCGACGGTGAAGGCTCCGGCTTCCTTCATTTCCAAAAGACCGTCGGCGCCATCATCGCCCATTCCCGTCAAGACGACGCCCACCGCGTTGGGCCCGGCCGCCTGGGCGACGGAACGCAAGAGGACATTGACGCTCGGGCGGTGATGCATGACGAGCGGTCCGTCCACCACGTCGACGTAGTATTCCAGCTCGCGGCGATGAACGATGAGGTGCCGATTTCCGGGCGCGATCAGCGCCGTTCCTTCGCGCACAACGTCACCGTGCGCTGCCTCCTTGACGGCAATGGTACAGATGCGATCGAGACCCATGGCAAATGCCGCGGTGAACGGCTCGGGCATGTGCTGCACAATCACGATCCCCGGAGCGCGGAGCGGCATCGACTGAAGGATCGCCTTGATGGCGGAGGTGCCTCCCACCGACGCTCCCATCGCGACGATGCGAACCGTCGAAGGAATCGACGGCTCGATCACCCCCAATCGGGCGGCCCTCGCCGGCGCATCCAGGGCAGATGGCGCCTTTTTTTGCACGAGCTCGCCACGCACGCGAGCTAGAAGGGTGAGAAGGGTCGAACGAACGTCCGCTCCGCGCACATCGAGTGTGCAGGATAGGAGGCCAAGCTGCTCGGCTCGAATCCAGCGCGCCGAGTCGTCTTGCGGCCCCAGACGATCCGAGCACAGCACCACCAGATCGGGACGCGTGATGCGCGCCTTGCGCTGAGCGCGCGTCCAATCGAACGCCGTCACGACCCGCAGATCGGGCTCCTTGGAGAACAACCCCGCGAGCAGCTGCCGGGCGACCGGCGAGTCGACCACCACGAGGAGGTTTTGGGCAGATTGCATGGAAATCTTTGCTTTCCCCGGGGTCGTTTGCCAAGGTTACCGTGATCGTGCAAAGACGTCCTTTCATCGCCACCGTGGCGTTGCTGATCGTGCTGGGACTCTCCCGAGTTGGCCTGGCCACCGATGTCCCCTCCCCGAATCTCGGGGCCCAACAGGTCGTCCACCTGCTCGATTACGTCGGAGCGGACTACCCGGGCGCCGTCTCGGGCGGGCAAGTCGTCAATGACAAGGAGCTGGCCGAGCAGATCGAGGTGCTGGCCGAGGCCGCACGGGTCGCGGCCAAGCTGAAGCCCTCCACGGGCAACTACGTGCCCGAGGACGCCGTGATGGGGGTCAAGCGCCTGGTCGAGGCGCACCGTCCCGAAGCCGAGGTGGCTGCCGCGGCGAAGAATGCGGCCAGCCAGCTCGTGGCGTACTTCGATCTCGTGCAGGCGCCTCGCCAGCAGCCCTCCCGCCCACGCGGCCAGCAGCTCTACGAACAGCACTGCTCGGTCTGCCATGGCGTCGATGGGCATGCCGACACGCCGCGCGCGCTGCAATACAACCCGCGTCCCGCGAACTTCCATTCTCCCGAGGTCGCTCGATCGCTGTCGCCATTGCGTGTGTCGCGGACGGTGCGCTTCGGGGTGCCCAACACGGGCATGGTGCCGTTCGATTTTCTCTCCGAAGACGACCGATGGGACATCGCCTTTTACGTGAGTGAGCTCGATCATTCGGCAGCTCCGGTCAGCGTGCCCGAAGCACACATGTTCGGTCTCGCCGATCTCGCCGACGAGAGCGACGACGAGCTGCGTGCCGATCTCGCTGGCGCGGGTGTCAGGCCGAGCGACACCGAGGCGGCTCTGTCCGACCTGCGGCGGCGCGCGCCCTACGCCACCTTGACGCTCA
>JBBSDY010000809.1:0-2132 GCA_038240245.1 Polyangiales bacterium | reverse complement strand
CGAGCCGGGGATCGCCGATGCTCGGCACCATCGGCGCACCCACTTTGCGGGCCAGCGACGCAATTTCTGCCAGGGCCGCGGGCACCAGGCGTCCCAGCACCACCGGCACGCCTGGCTTGAGGATGCCGGCCTTCTCGCGCGCGATGGATGTCACGTCGGTGCCCAGACGATCGGTGTGGTCGAGACCAATCGTCGTGATCGCCGTCGCGCGCGGCGCCTCGAGCACGTTGGTTGCGTCGAGACGCCCGCCGAGGCCGACCTCGATCACCGCGAGATCGACGCCCATCTTCGCGAAGACGACGAACGCGGCGAGCGTCGCCGTTTCGAAGAACGTGAGCTCGGGACAGCGTACCAGCACGTCGTCGATCACCGCGAAGAGCACATCGTCGCCGACTGGCTCTCCATCGATCTGGATGCGCTCGTTGAATTTGCAAAGGTGAGGGGACGTGTAAAGCCCGGTGCGCACACCGTCCGCGTGCGCCATCGCCGCGGTCATCGCCGAAACGCTCCCCTTACCGTTCGTTCCCGCCACGTGCAGGCTGGAGAAGCTGCGCTCGGGATGGGCGAAGCGCGCGCTGGCCGCACGAACCCGCTCGAGCCCGAGAAGGGCACCGCGCGGCGCAAGTCGGTAGAGGCGCTCGAGCACCGTCCCCTTGTCCGTGCTCGTGGCGATCAATAGCTCTAGCGGTGCTCGCGGTGATGGGTGTGGCCGTTGGGCGAAGATCCGGCCTTGCTCGCCATCAAGTGCATGATGATCGTCGAAAGTGTGGCCTTCATCTCGGGACGCCCCACGATGAGATCGACCATTCCGTGGGAGAGCAAGAACTCGGACCGCTGGAAACCCTCGGGCAGCTTCTGCCGAATCGTCGAGGCAATCACGCGCGGGCCGGCAAAACCGATGAGCGCGCCGGGCTCGGCCACGTTCACGTCACCCAGCAGGGCGCAGCTCGCAGCGACTCCGCCGGTGGTGGGATCGCGCAGAACGCTGATGAACGGCAGCTTGGCCCCGCGCAGCCGTTCGAGCGCCGCCACCATCTTGGCCATCTGCATCAGCGAAAGAATGCCCTCCTGCATGCGCGCTCCGCCCGACGCTTGCAGCAACACCACCGGCAGCTTGCTCGAGACGGCCCGCTCGAAGAGACGGGTGATCTTCTCGCCCACCACCGATCCCATGCTCCCGCCCATGAACGCAAAGTTGTAAGCGCCATAGGCGATGTAGTGGCCGGAGACGGCGCCGCGGCCCGTCTGCACGGCCTCGGTCGCGTGGGTGGATTTTTGCGCGGCAGCCACGCGATCTTGGTATTTTTTGCCGTCCGAAAAGCCGAGCGGATCGGTGGGGCGCAAATGGTCGTCCCATTCTTCGAGCGCGCCGTCGTCGAGCAGCAGGTTGCGCCAACCCTCGACGCCCAGGCGATGGTGAAACCCGCAGGTGGGGCACACCTCGAAGCGTTCGATGAAGGCCTCGGCGGGGTGGGTCTCGTTGCAGCCGTCGCACTTGCGAAAGATGCCCTTGCCCAGTGTCTTCTTTCCCTGGGGCTGCGGCGGAGTTTTGTGCGGCCAGGTCATGAGGATCGACGCTTGAACGCCAATCCGCCGTTGTCGGCCAGGCGTTTGGCGCGCTCACGGAGCCGCTCGAGAATCTCGTCGCGGTTGGGCGGAGCCGCCACCTTGGTGGCCGGGCTCGCAGGTTCGACGACCCTGCGCTCGCTGGCGGCCCGGGTCGGGGATTGCATCTGCTGCGACGGGCCCGGGACGGCCAGCATCGGAAGGTCATCGGTCATCGGCCGTACCTCGATGGGCGTCAACTCACTGGTGCGGGCGAAGTTGGCCCTGCGCTCACGAACTTTGTCGAGGATGAGCTTGGAGCGCGCGTCGATGCGGGTGAAGCGGATCTCGAGCCCGGGGGGCTTGGCGCCGCCCGGGGGGTGGTGGGCAACGACGCTGCCTTCGCCCCGGAACACCGGCGCGCCGCTGCTCAGAACGACTTCGAAGCGGATGATCTCCCCCGTGTTTCGGGCGGGGCTATGGGGCAAAATGATGGTCGAGCGGCCAATCCACGCAAAGTCGCCGTCGATGAACTCGTTGTCGGAGCCATACGGTCGGATGATGCGGATGGTGACGGGTGAGCTTTG
>JBBSDY010000808.1:0-2144 GCA_038240245.1 Polyangiales bacterium | reverse complement strand
CCGCAGCGCGCGGCGCAGCGCATCCCACCACACGCGCCGAGGCCGAGCCGCGTGCGGCGAGCGACGTCATCGACGGTGGCCGCCATCTCGCGCTCGATGACGTAGCGAACCTCGGCCTCCATCACCGGCTCGCAGGGACAGATCACCGTCGCTTCGAGAGGTCGCGACTTGATCCGCTCGGCGATCTCGGTGGCGCGCGATCCGTGACGGTAGATGAGGCGTGCCGAGCAGACGCGATCGATGCCCAGGTCTTCGGCCAGGGCCGAGGAAGACACCTTGCCCTCGCCGCCCGGCAAGAACGCGACGTGGGTGCGGCACGGAACGACCGGCGCGCCGAGGTACACCATGAGAGCGTCGGTCGCCTGCTCGGAGAAAATCCGGTAGCTCGCGAGCTTGCCGCCGAGCATCGAGAAGAGGCCGGGCGCCCCGTCCTTGACGTGATCGACGACGCGGTGATCGCGCGACAGCTCGTCTTCGTTGGGGCCATAGTCGTAGAGGGTGGGCCGGACGCCCGCCGTCGTTCCGATGGCGCGAGCGTTCGCGACGCCAGGAAGCACGCTGGCGATCCCTTGCTGGAGGTAGCGCACTTCGTCGGTGGTCGCGCGGACGTCATCCAGATCGCCGTAGTAGTCGTCGTCGGTGGTGCCGAGCACGGTGACGTTCTGCCAGGGCTCGATGAAGATCTGCCGATCGTCGATGGTCTTGGCCAGGATGGCGTAGTTGGTCAATCGGCGATCGAAGACGACGTGAATGCCCTTGCCGGGCCGAACGCGTGCCGCCTCGGCCCCCAGCCCTCCCGCTTTCGCAGTGAGACTGCCCCACGCGCCGGTGGCATTCACGACGGCGCTCGTCGTCACGACGAAGCTCTTGCCGGTCAGCAGGTTTCGGGCGCGCACGCCTTGCACCGCTCCGCCCGGCGCGTCCCGCAAAATCTCCTCGACCGAGGTGTGCGTATGAACGCTCGCTCCGTGCTCGATGGCGTCGACGGCATTGGCCACGCAGAGGCGGCTGCCGTCGATGCCCCACTCGTCGAAGGTGATGCCCCCGGCGAGCTTGCCCTTGGCCCCGCCCGGACCGCCGAACAACCCCGGCTCGAGCTGGAAGAGCTCGTCGGCGGAGAGCCGTGCGTGAGGTTTGCCGTGCTTGTACGGCTGGTAGAAGTCGTAGGCTTCGAAGAACGCATCGACCAGCTCGATCCGCGTGCGCTCGGTGCCCTCGGGCCCGATGGGCACCAAGAAGGGAACGCGAAACAAGAGGTGCGGGGCGATGGCCTGGATGTGCCCCGAGTCGATGCACGAGACGCGGGTCACCTTGGGATCAGAGCTCAAGTAACGCGGACCGCCATGGATCATTCCACTCGAGTTGCCGCTCGCCCCGAAGGCGATGTCGTTGCGCTCGAACAACGTGACCCGCAGGCCGCGCAGCGCCGCGTCGCGCGCGACTCCCGTCCCGTTGACTCCTCCTCCGATGATGACGACGTCGCTGTCCCGCCCCGCGCTTTTCACTTCTTGGTGCCGGACGCAGGAGGAGGCGGCGGTGGAACGCTCCGCCAGTTGCGTCGACTCGGTGGCTCGGTCCCCAGACGGATGGCCCAGCTCAGCTTGATCAAGTTTTTGAGCACGTTGGGAACGCGGTTCAAGAGGTTGATCGACGGGGGCCGCTTCTCGACCACGCGCACGGGGATTTCTTCGATGGGAACTTTCGCCCGGTAAGCGCGGATCACGAACTCGCTGGCGAAGACGTCGCGATCGACCAGACAGTCGGCGACGATGTCGATGAGCGCCGACCTGCGAAAGGCCTTGAGCCCATGGGTGTCGGTTCCCCGAAAGCCGAGGCTCACGCGCAGCAAGTTGGTGTAGACGAGGCTCGCCGCGTGGCGCGCCCAGGGTCGGTCGTCTTCGGCGCCGGCGATGAGCTTCGACCCGATGACCATGTCGAACTCATGCGATTCGAGCAGCGCGATGGCCCGGGCGTGGAAATCAGCGTCGCAGAGATCGATCTCGTCGCAGATGACGAACTCGCCGCGCGCTTCGAGGATCCCCTTTTTGAGGGCCTTGCCGTAGTTGGGCTCGCCGATCGAAAGAAATCGGACCTCGGGATACCGGGCGGAAAGCTCCTCGGCGATGGCCACTGTGCGATCCTTG
>JBBSDY010000807.1:0-2154 GCA_038240245.1 Polyangiales bacterium | reverse complement strand
GGCGGCGATGACCCCTGCCGCGATGACGTCGCACTTCATGATGCCGCCGAAGATGTTGACGAAGATGCCTTTGACCTTGGGGCTGCGCATGATCATGCCGAAGGCCTTGGCGACTTGCTCCTGGTTGGCCCCGCCACCGACGTCGAGAAAGTTCGCCGGGCTGCCGCCGTACGTCTGGATGATGTCCATCGTGGCCATGGCGAGGCCGGCGCCGTTGACCAGGCACCCGATGTCACCGTCGAGCGACACGTACGAAAGGCCGGCCTCCTTGGCTTCGAGCTCGACGGGATCTTCTTCGTCGCGATCGCGAAGCTCGGCCCACTCGCGGTGACGAAAGTCGGCGTTGTCGTCGAAGGTGACCTTGCCGTCGAGCGCGACCACCTCGCCCTGCTTGGTCACCACGAGCGGGTTGATCTCGCAGAGCGAGCAGTCTTCTTTGACGAAGAGATCGTAGAGGCTCGCCATGAGCTTGCCGAATTTTCCGACCTGATCCTTGTCGAGACCGAGCGAGAAGCCGATGCGCCGCGCCTGGTAGGGCGCCAGGCCGACCACCGGATCGATGTGCACGCGGGTGATCTTGTCGGGGGTGTCGTGGGCAACTTGCTCGATGTCCATGCCGCCTTCGGTCGACGCCATGATGGCCACCCGGCGCGCATCGCGATCGAGAACCAACGCCAGGTAGAGCTCGCGGCCGATGTCGAGCCCCTGCTCGATGTAGAGGCGCCGCACGATCTGACCTTCGGGACCCGTCTGGTGGGTGATGAGCGCCTTGCCAAGCATCTTTTCTGCCAGCTCGCGCGCCTCGGCCGGCCCATTCTTGGCGAGCTTGACGCCGCCGCCTTTGCCGCGTCCACCCGCGTGGATTTGCGCCTTGATGACGACGACCGGGATCTTGGTCTCGTCGATGAGGCGCCTGGCCGCGTCCTCGGCCTCGGCGGGCGTGTTGGCCGGGTAGCCCTTGGGGACGGGCACGCCGTAGCGCGCGAAAATTTGTTTGGCCTGGTACTCGTGAATTTTCATGAGAGCGCCCGAACCTAGCATGGGCCAGGGCCGATCGGTTAGTGCTAGGGGTGAGGGATTAGAACCAACCGCGTCGTACCCATCGCCGTTCTGACTGTATTCCTGGACCTCATCGGGTTCGGAATCATCCTGCCGCTCTTGCCGCTCTACATCGACGCAATGGGCGGCTCGGCCGAGACGGTCGGCCTGCTCTTCGCGTGCTTTGCGGGCACGCAGCTCCTAGCAACGCCCGTCCTCGGTCGCCTCTCCGATCGCGTGGGACGGCGGCCCGTCATCCTGGTGAGCCTCGCGGGAAACGCGCTCTCGATGGTCGGCTTCGCGCTCGCTACCAAGCTGATGCTCTTGCCGGTGCTCTTTTTCTCGCGGATCATCGCGGGCGCGACGGCCGGCAACATCTCGGCTTGCAACGCGGCCGTTTCCGACGTGACGTCCGAGCAGGAGCGAGCTCCGGCGATGGGCAAGATCGGCGCGGGCCTGAACCTCGGCCTCATCTGTGGGCCCATCATGGCGAGCACGCTCAGCGCCCTGGGGGTGTGGGTTCCTCCGCTCGCGGCCGCCGCGCTGGCCCTTGCCGCTTTCACCATCGCGCTCTTTTTCATGCCCGAGACACGGTACCTGCGGGCGCCGGTCGCCGTCGACGCGGCACCCAAGCCCAAGCTCCGTCTCGGAGCCTTGACCGACTCTGCCACGCTGGCGGGGCTCGTCGGCTATTTTCTCATCTTCCTCGTCATCACCAACATGCAGGTGGCGCTCGCTCTGCTCGCCAAGCTACGGCTCGGTTGGGGCGCCACGGAGGTGGGCTGGCTCTTCGCCACCTACGCCGTGGTGGGTTTCATCGTGCAGGGTCTTTTGATCGGCCGCCTCGTGGCGCTATTTGGTGAGATTCGTCTGGTCGTCGTGGGTGCTGTGTGCGCGGCGGGCGGGATGCTGCTCATCGGTGAGGCGCATACCCCGCTGGCCCTCGTGGGAGCCGTCTCGCTGCTCGGGGTAGGGCCGAGCCTGACGCTTCCTTCCCTCACGAGCCTTGCCTCGAAGTCGGCTCCCCCGGACAGCCGCGGATTCGTGCTGGGCGTCCTGCAGTCATCGGGGACGCTCGCCCGCACCTTCGGGCCGCTGCTGAGCGGCATTCTCTTT
>JBBSDY010000806.1:0-2162 GCA_038240245.1 Polyangiales bacterium | reverse complement strand
GGCTCTGCGCGTCGATCGCGGTCACGAACGTTGCGTCGTTGTCCTGTGTATTGACTTGCAAGTCTTTCACCGGTGAGCTTAAGCCGACGATGGCGAGCACGTTCATCAAGCTCGCCATCTGGCCGAGACTCCGAAGCGCGTTGGCTCCCGCCGTCGCGCTGGCCGGATCGGGATAGGAGAGCGTGCCCGCGAGATTGACCCCGGGCGGTTGAAAGTTGCCGAGCACGCGAAAGTTCGACAGGCCATTCAAGAATGGAACGGACTTGGCCATCGCGGCAACCTGCGGTTGCCCGGTGACGTCGCCCGCGAGCACCATCGAAGCCTGCGGGTTGTCCATGAGCTTGGTCATCCAGTCGGGGACTTCGCGCTTGAGCCGGTTGTCCCGAATGCGGTCGAGCGCGCGACGCATTCCTGTTTCGTTGCCGACCAGCATGGTGTGCTGCGTCACGACCGTGAACCCCACGTTGCCCGCGGTAAAGAGATCGTTGCCCGCGTACCTGGAGTGGACCATCGGCACCCCGCCCGGCGTACTCGTGTGCTGATCGGCCGCGGAGCGGATCATGTCGGCGTTGAAATCGCCCTGGGCGACGATCACGAAATCGGCGCCGGCCAGAGAATAGACGCCTCCGACGAGCTTCTTCAGATCACGCTGAGGAACGAATCCCGTTGTCTGGCCAACGGGCAAGTACTTGGTCGCGATCCGGTTGATCTCGCCGCCAAACTGCGAGCCCAAAAAAGCCTGAGCATCTACCCAGCCGAGCACGACGGGGTTGGCCGGCAAGAGCGCGAGGGGGTCCTTATCGATCGCTTCGGACGACAACCGCACGCCATCGCCGGTGACGACGACGCTGTCGCCGTCATTGTGCTTGCACGCCGCCAGACTGGTCGCCAGGCAGACACCGAGCAACATCGAGGGAAGGGCCTGTCTCATCCCCGGAGGTCTAACACGAGGGGAACGAACCGAGAACCTTGAGCAGTCGCGTCTGCCGCTTGACCTCTTCGAGAGCGGTCACCACCGCGCGATCGGTCACGTGGCCGCAGATCTCCAGGTAAAAGAGGTAATTCCAGCTCTCGCCCTCGATGTGCAGAGACCGCAGCGACGGCATCGGTCGCGACTGAATCGACTTCAGGTGGATGCCCCGCTCGGCAAAATGCTTGAGGACGTCGAAAAGAGCACCCGGCTCATCGCTGACCCCGAAGACCAGGGCGGTGGTGTCATCTCCCGATCGGTACGTCGGGCGGCCGGAAACGAGGGCATAGCGAACGCGAAGATCGGGCCGATCGCTGACTCCGTCCTGCACGGGAACGAGCCCGAGCTCTTCGCTGGCCTCCCGCGCCACGATGGCCGCTCCCTCGGGATCGTCCTTGCACGCCTGGCAGGCGGCAACCGGTGAGCGCACGTCGACGAGCGTGGCGTGCGGGAGCGATGCGATGAGCTTCTGGCTGGCGAGCTGATCGGACGCGTGCGCGTAGAGCTTTTTGACGTCGGCGGCATTGCCCGATTTGCTCATCAGGCAAAGGCTGGGCAAAAGCTCGATCTTCGCGGTGAGCGACAGCTCGGTCGCCGAGAGCGCCTCGACCGAGCTCTGCAGTGGCCCCTCGAGCGTCGACTCAAAGGGAAACACGGCATAGTCAGCGCGCTGGCGCCGAACCTCGTCGAGTGCAAGCTCGGTGGTCTCGGCGAGCACGAGAGTCGCACCCCGACCGAAGTGCTTCTCTACCGCCACCTGACAGAACCCCCCTTCGGGAGCCACGAAGGCCACCCGAGCCTGACGCTCGAGCGAAGAGGTCGCGGCGTGAGCCTGCCGCAGAAACGTGCGCACCACGTCGGACGGGAGATCGTCGCCAACGGCTTGCTCGACCATGCCCAGAAGGTCGCGTTCGCTGGCTGCTGCACCGGCACCACCACCGACGGGTCCGACCTCACCGATCTGACGCGCGAGGCGTGCCCTGCGCTGCAAGGCGCGCAGCATCTCGACATCCGCCTCCGTCATCTGGCGGCGCAGATCTTCGACCTCTCGGCGTCGATCCGTCACCCTTCAATGCTAGTGCGTTCAGAATGCCGCCGCAATGCTGGGCATCAAACGCGCCTTGCGGGGGAGGCGCAGGGTGCGACCGAGCGACAGGACCTGACGGTCGGTCATCGAGGCGATGGCATCGAT
>JBBSDY010000805.1:0-2185 GCA_038240245.1 Polyangiales bacterium | reverse complement strand
CGGCGGGCGAGTTCCCCTGGTTCCGCCTGGGCTTCGGCCGCAAGGGGCCCCGGTTCCACGCCGCGGTTCTCGCTGAGAACGCCATGGTGGCCGAGCGCGTCGTCGCCGTGGTGGGTGAGCACGCCATTTTGCTGAGCGACATGCGCCAGCGGGCCCGGCCCTTTCTTTTTCAGATTCAGCAGCGGGTGCCCGTGGGCGCCCAGCAGGCAGCGGCCGAGTCCGAGATGTACAAGCAGCTTCTCGAGCGCATGGTCGACGAGCGCGTCGAGCAGCAGGCTGCCGAGAAGGCACATCTCACGGTCACCACCGAAGAGATCGACGGCGGCATTCGCAATGTGGCCAGCCAGCAGGGCCTCACGGTAGAGCAGCTCGTCGAAGAAGCCGGCAAAACGGGCCTCAGCGCGCAAGAGTACCGCGACGAGGTGCGCCGGCAGATCCTCGAAGGCAAGCTTCTGCAGCTTCGCGTGCGCAGTCGCGTGCGGCTCACCGAAGACGACGTCAAAGCCACCTACACCCGCCTCATTCGGGCCGAGCGAGCCAAGCTTGGCTACCGTCTCGCCTGGGTGGTGCTCCGCGTTCCGCCGGCATCTTCGCCTCTCGCGCGCGCCGACCGCGAGTCACTCGGTGAGCGGGTTTCGGCCACCGCACGCGCGGGGCTCGACGCGCGCGGCAACCGCATCGAGTTCGCCGATCTGGCGGCGAGCTTCTCGGACGACGGCCCCACCCGCCTGAAGGGGGGCGACATGGGCACGCACAAGCCCGGCGATCTGGCCGAGCCCATCGAGGCCGAAGCCTACAAGCTCGACGTCGGAGGCGTTTCCCCACCGTTCACGTTCAAGAACGACATCGTGATCATCAAGGTCATCTCGCGCGACAAATCCCTGTTGCCGGCCTTCGAAGAGGCCCACGAAGAGGTGATGCAGCGCACCTACGGCGAGCAGATGGACAAGGCGCGCCGCCTCTGGATCGACGAGTTGAGGCACGGCACCTACGTCGACGTGCGGCTCTAGCCTCTCGAATGTCGCTTGCCAATTTGGCAGATCGCTCCTCACTGACCCCATGTGCTTTGCCAACCTGGCCGGCCGGGATGTGTGGAGGCCCGGTAGCGGTGGGAAGGCGAAGAGTTGCACCGTGGCACGTCCTGTGCTGAACCTGGCCTGGAGGCACTTGGCGAACGCGTTTCGAAGGTCATGTATGAGGCGACTCCTGGCGGCGTCGTCCATCCTCGCGCTCATGCCTTTCGTCAGCCGCGAGGCCCACGCCCAGGAGGACGACCGGGGCGGCACCTGGCGGCGTCAAGAGCGCCCGCCCGAAAGCCCGCAGCGCTTCGCGTTCGAGCTTCGGGTGGGGCCGTACACGCCGCACATCGACGACGATTTTCCGCAGACCAAGCCCTACCAGTCCACCTTCGGAACCGATCAACGTTGGTTCATCGGCCTGGAGTTCGACTGGCAGCTTTTGCGGATTCCCAAACTGGGAACGCTCGGCCCCGGGATCGGCTGGGGCTACACGCACATGAGCTCGCTGGCCAAGCTGTCCAACGGTGACATCTCGGCCGAGGATACCAACCTCGCCATCATGCCGATGTACGGCGTCGCCGTCCTGCGGGTCGATACGCTCGCGCGCGAGACGGTCATTCCCCTGGTCGCCTACGGCAAGGTGGGAATCGGCTACGGCCTTTACTGGAGCGGCGATGTTCTCGGCACGCAGATGAAGGGTCACACCTGGGGAACGCAATTTGCGCTCGGTGCGATGCTCCTGCTCGATGCATTCGACGAGCACGCCGCGGTCGAGATCGACAACGAGTGGGGCATCAACAACAGCTACTTTTTTACCGAGTGGATGATGGCCAACCTCAACGGTTTCGGCGACAGCAGCAACCACTCGGTGCTGAACATCGGCACCAACACCTGGGTCATCGGTCTCGGCCTCGAGATGTAATGGCCCCGGCCGAACACGAAGACCACGGCGACGCGCCTCCGCCTTCCGAAGATCCCTCGCGCCCCCTCACCATCGATGACGTCCCTCGGCTCGGCTCGGGAAGCGGTATCGCCATCGGGTGCGTCTCGGTCGTCGCCGCCGCCATTCTCGTGTTCTGGCTCATCCGCGGCTGGCTCATGCCGGGGTAGCCACCCGTCGCTTTACGAGGGGCTTAACCGCCACGGCGCCACGAGCGCCAAGATTT
>JBBSDY010000804.1:0-2188 GCA_038240245.1 Polyangiales bacterium | reverse complement strand
TCGAGCTCGAGAAGGGACCGCGCGATCTCGGCGCAGAGCGCGGCGGCAGCCAGCGAATCGGCGCCGACGTCAGCGGAGCACGCCATCGCCGGAATTCCCCGAAGCGATCCCTCGCGGGCAGCGGCGACGGTGCCTGAATAGAAGACGTCGGTCCCCAGGTTGAGCCCGTGGTTCATGCCCGACACCACCAGATCGGGCGTGCGCGCAAGGACGCGCGTCCCACCGTTCAGAGCCACGTACACGCAGTCGGCGGGCGTTCCGTCGACGGCGAAGACGGCGGGCGTGACTTGTCGAAGGCGAAGAGGGCGCGTCAGGGTCAGCGAGTGGCTCGTCGTGCTCTGCTCGGTTTCGGGGGCACACACGGTGACGTCGGCAAAGGTGGCGATGGCGTCGCGCAAAACGCGAAGGCCATTTGCCAGGTGGCCGTCGTCGTTGCAAAGCAGAACGAGGGGTCGACGAGGCGCTTGCATCAGCTCCGTTACCTACCAGATTGCAAGAAGGGACACATGCCGCCTATCAAACCGTTCTTCGTGGGCATCGCCGGGGGCACTGGCTCGGGCAAGACGACCGTGGCCAGCAAGCTCGAAGAAGCCCTTCCCGGCGGCACCGCCATCATCATCGACCACGACTCCTACTACAAGGATCGCTCGGGGATGCCTCGTCACGAGCGCGATCTCGTGAACTTCGACCACCCCGATGCGCTCGACAACACGCTGCTCATCGAGCATCTGGACCAGCTCGCTCGTAGCTTGCCCATCCAAACCCCGGTCTACGATTTCGTAACCCACTCGCGCCGCAGGGAGTGCCGCACCATCGCGCCCGTGCCCGTCGTTATCGTCGAGGGGATCTTGATCTTCGCCGACGAAGAGATCCGCCGCCGGTTCGACGTCAAAATCTTCGTCGACACCGATGCCGACATCCGCGCATTTCGGCGCGCCCGGCGGGACATGGAGTCACGCGGCCGCACCTTTGCCCAAGTCGACGAGCAGTACCATCGAACGGTGAGGCCGATGCACCTCGAGTTCGTCGAGCCGAGCAAGCGATTTGCCGACATTCTGATCCCCGAAGGTGGCAACAACCAGGTCGCACTCGACCTGGTCATCAGCCGATTGCTGGAGGTCGCTCGGCAGGGATTAGGGGGGCTTCCCCCCCAGCCAAACAGAGGGGTGTTGCCCTAACCACCTGAAATCTTTACCTGGCGAGCCCCCCGTTCACGTACCGAAGCAGGTCGTGGCGAAATCCATTGTCAAGGTAATGTGCCTTCATGTAAGGTGTGTGATCGCGTGTAGCTGCCTGTGGGGCGGCGCATTGCGGCAAGGCCACCATGACGAGACAATTGCTACGAGCGCGCGGGCCTGGATCCTTCCGCCCAGAAGCCCAAAGTAGCGACCGGGCCGCGTCGAGCCTCAAAGCGCCATGCTGCACCTGGGAGCATCGTTGCCGCACCTGTGAACGCGCTTATTATCTCCCCGCAAACTTCGCGACACCGACCCGCAGCCTAGGCTCCTCTAGAGTTTGAGCAAACATCCATGAACGCCAACTCTTCGTGCGTCAACACTCCCCCCAGCAGCGACGGGCCTCGAAAGAGCCACCCGACGTCCGAAAACGGCCGGGCCGCCGCGCCGTCCCCGCCGAACGAGTCGCCCCCGTCGGTTGCGGGCGACCAGGCACCCCCTTCACGGCCCGCTCCCTTGTCGATGCGCAGCTCGCTACGCGAAGCCCCGACATCGAGCAGCTCGCTACGCGAAGCCCCGACATGGGGCAGCGACCAGGCGCCTCCCTCGAGCCGCAGCGAGGCTGCCCTGCGCGCCAGCCGCGAGGCGTTGCACAACCTCGCGCCCGGCCTCACCTCGAAGCTCAACCTCGCGGCCGACTGCTTGCTCGTCGTTGCGGCGGCAGCGTTCTCGAGCGCGGGCCGCGGCACGCTGCAACATACGGCCTGGGTCACCCTGATCGCGCTCGGCGTGTGGATCATCGGCGCGCGTGTTCTGCGCCACTATGACGCCTGGTCCGAAGGCCTCTTCGGCGAGCTCGCGGTCACGTCGGTTCTCGTCGTCAGCGTCGGTGTTTCGCTGCAGATTTTCAATCAGGTGTCCTTGGGGCACGCGCTGCACGCCGGCGTCGGAACGTTTCTGCTTCTCACCTGGCCGGGCGTCTGGTTCGTGCGAGCCACCGTGGTCGCCTTTCG
>JBBSDY010000803.1:0-2208 GCA_038240245.1 Polyangiales bacterium | reverse complement strand
CGGACTCCCCATCGGCAACACGGCCAAAAACCTGAAGTCCGCCGTTGCGGGCGAGACCCACGAGTACGAGACAATGTACCCGGGTATGGCCAAGGTTGCTCGCGAAGAAGGTTTCGAAGACATCTCGGAGTGGTTCGAAACCCTCGCCAAGGCCGAGAAATCGCATGCGGGGCGCTTCCAGAAGGCCCACGATACCCTTGGGTGATCGAGGATAAAATCTGAACGTGGCGGGGAGGCGAGTGCCTCCCCGCGCCTCGCCGCAGCCGTTGTTGCTGCTCTTGCCGGTCCGTTCGATCCGGACTGGAGGAGATCTCATGTCTCGAATTCCCCGCCGACCCACCGCGCCCCCCGCGGCCAGTCCTGACGACCCACGCTACTGGGACGCGGGCGATCTGACGGGTGAGCTCAAGAGAGTCTTTCAGATCTGTCACGAGTGTCGCATGTGCGTCGGCTACTGCGGCACGTTTCCGTCGGTTTTCGCAGCCGTGGGTCGCGACATCGACTCCGGTCGCGCAGAAGGCGCCGAGCATCTGGGGGCCCACGACTTCACGCGGGCCAGCGATCTCTGCTGGCAGTGCAAGCTTTGCTACATCAAATGCCCGTACACCGAAGACGAGGGAGCGACCGAGCTGGTCGACTTTCCCCGGCTCATGGCGCGCGAGAAGGCGCAGCGCGCGCGCCGCGACGGCGTGGCGCTCGTCGACCGCGTGCTTGGTGAGCCTGGTGTGATCGGCGAGGCAGCATCGGGGATCACGGCGCCCGCGCTCAATCTCATCAATGCCTCGCGGCTCTTGCGCAAGGTGGCCGAGAAGGTAACCGGCGTGTCTGCCGAGTTTCCCGTTCCACCGTTCGAGCGCCATCCTTTTCCGGCGTGGCTCGAGCGGCACGACCCCCTGCCCGGCGCGGGAGATGCGGGCGAGGTCGTCATCTTCTCGACTTGCTACGGCGATTACAACCAGTCGGACGTCCCCCGCGCAGCGGTGCGCGTTCTCGAGCACCAGGGGTTTCGTGTCGTTCGGCCCGAGCAAGTCTGCTGCGGAATGCCCAACCTCGACGGCGGCGACGTCGAGGCGATGAAGATCAAGGTCAAGACCAACGTCGATGCGCTCTTGCCCCACGTGCGCGCGGGCAAGAAGATCGTCGTAGCTGCGCCAACGTGCGGCTACACGATGAAAAAAGAATGGCCGCAATACCTGGCGACGCCCGAAACGCGCGAGGTCGCGGCGGCGACGGTCGATCTCATGCAGTTTCTCGACGCGCTCCGGCGGGCCAAGACATTGAAGACGGACTTCAAAAAGGGGCTTGGCAACGTCGCGTACCACGCCGCTTGCCATCTTCGCGCCCAGAAGATCGCCTACCCGGGGATGCGCATCCTCGGGGCCGTTCCCGACACCGAGGTGCGCATGATCGAGCAATGCTCGGCGGTCGACGGAACATGGGGAATGAAGGCCGAGTTCTACGAGCTCGGGCGCAAGTACTCCAAAAAGCTCGTCCGCGAGATCGCGGAGGGGGAGGGGGAGCTCGTGGTGAGCGACTGCTCTCTGGCCGCGCGTCGCATCGAAAAAGAGAACCGGGTGCGCGTCGTGCACCCCATTGAAGCCGTCCGACAAGCGTACGGTCTACCCGCGGAATGACGGAGGGAGCCATGAAGAAAGTCGAACGGGGCGAGCTCTTGGGACTGGCGGAATACGAGCAGATCCGCCAGCCATTCTTCACGCGCATGATCGCCGAGAAGCGCGTCCGTCGCGTCCTCGTCGCCGACGAGGTAAGCGTCATTTTCGAAAACCACGACACCGCGCTTCTGCAGATTCAAGAGATGCTGCGCACCGAACGCATCAGCAAGGAAGCCGCCATCTTGCACGAGCTCGAGACGTACAACGAGCTCGTCCCCGACGAGGGGGAGCTCTCGGCGACCATGTTCCTGGAGATCCGCGACCGGATCGTACGGGATCGGCGGCTCAACGAGCTCGTGGGGCTCGAAGGCCACATCGCGCTCAACGTGCTGGGGACGACGGTTGCTGCCAAGGGAGACAGCCGCGGCGTGCTTCCCGATCGCACGACGGCCGTGCACTACCTCAAGTTCGCGCTGGGAACCGAGCTGTCGGCACGCCTCGTGGCTCGCGCCCAGGGCGATCCCACGGGCGCGGTGTTCTTCGTCCTCTCGCACCCCGGGTTGCAGGTGAAAAAGGAGCTCGCGCCGGCCACGGT
>JBBSDY010000802.1:0-2208 GCA_038240245.1 Polyangiales bacterium | reverse complement strand
GCACCTCGCCGACAACAAGGGCATGCTTTTCGTCTGGAAGCAGCCCTCGGTGCACACGTTTTGGATGCACAATACGTGCATTGCGCTCGACATGTTGTTCATCGATCGCAACGGCTTCGTGGTCGGTATCGTCGAGAACGCGCCCACGCTGAACGACGACGGCCGCTCCATTGACTGCCCCGCGAGCTATGTCCTCGAGGTGAACGCAGGGTGGTCGCGCAAGCACGGTGTGACTCCTGGTCAACAGGTCATCATCGACGGCGTACCATGACGCAAGTCGTTGGACACATGGGACTCTGGTAAAGAAAATTCAATCCGGGCACTGAAAGGGCACTTCATGAAACAGGTCGTGATCCGAAAAACCAGCTTCGTAGCTTCGGTCGTCGTCGGCGCCATTTTGCCCCTGGCGATTTTCGCCGGCTGCCAAACGACTCCCGCCGAGCCTGCCCCGACCAAGGACGAGCCAGCCAAGGCTGCTCCGACCTCGACCCCGGCGGCCGCGGCCTCGCAGGCGCCCGCTCCCACGGCGGAGACGACACCGCCAGCTCCCAAGGCGGCTCATCCCGTGGCCACCGTGCCGGTGTCCTCCGATGATCCGTTGCACGGCAATTTCGCGCTCTCCGACGCGACGCAAGGGCTCGCCGGATCCGGCGCGCTCTCCGCCACGATCGAGACCGATCTTGGCAAGCTCGAGTGCAAGCTTTTGGACGACAAGGCGCCGCTCACGGTGGCAAACTTCATCGGCCTCGCGCGCGGCACCCGCCCCTGGAAAGATCCCGACGGCAAGTGGGTGAAGAAGGCGGCCTACGATGGCACGGTGTTTCATCGGATCATCAAGGGTTTCATGATCCAGGGCGGCGATGCGAGGGGCAATGGCTCCGGTGAGCCGGGCTACGTCGTTCCCGACGAGCTCTGGGAAGGCGCCGCGCACGATCGCGCCGGGCTCTTGTGCATGGCCAACCGCGGACCCAACACCAACGGCGCGCAATTCTTCATCACCGACGCCGCCGCGGCGCACCTCGATCCCAGCTACACCATCTTCGGCGAATGCGCTCCCGAGGATCTGGTGCACAAGCTCGCATCGGTCGAGATGGCGTCCGGCGACAAGCCCAAGACCCCGCCCAAGATCAAGAGCATCAAGATCCATCACGTCGCCAAGTAAAAGGGCGTAGCGGGTCGATTTCAGCACGGAAGATCGCCTAACCTCGGGAGAGAAGGGAGAGACGATGCTGCGAGCTCATCCATCGGTGCACGTGCTTTTCGCCTCGTTGCTCATTGCCGGGTCGGCGGGTGCAACGACGCTCACGGTGGGGCCCGGAAAAACGTACCCGGCGCCCTGTGCTGCCATCGCCGCGGCCAACGACGGCGATCTCATCGAGATCGACGCTGCGGGAACGTACGACGGGGACGTGTGCGGCGTTACCAAGAACAACCTCACCCTGCGCGGCGTGGGCGGCCGCGCCAAGATCGACGCCGCCCAGAAGAACTTCGGCGGCAAGGGCACCTGGGTCATCAGCGGCAACGACACCACGGTCGAGAACATCGAATTTTCGGGCGCGACGGTGGGCGATCAAAACGGCGCCGGCATTCGCCAAGAAGGAAACAACCTCACCGTCCGCGGCTGCTACTTCCACGACAACGACGACGGCATTCTCAGCGGTGGCCGGGCCGAGAGCCAGATCCTCATCGAGTATTCCGAGTTTGCCAACAATGGCTTTGGCGATGGCTACTCGCACAACATGTACATCGGTCACGAAGGCAAGTTCACGCTTCGATACAGCTACTCGCACGATTCCAAGATCGGCCACCTGGTGAAATCGCGCGCGGCCGAGAACTATATTCTCTACAACCGCATCACCGGCGAAAAGGGCACGTCGAGCTACGAGATCGACATGCCCAATGGCGGAACGGCCTTCATCGTCGGCAACCTCATCGAGCAAGGCCCGCAGACCGACAACTCGGGCATGGTGACGTTTGGGCTCGAGGGAACCGTCGCGCAAAACCCCGGGCGCGAGCTTTTCGTGGTGAACAACACCTTCGTCAACGATCGCCCCGGCGGGGGAACATTCGTCACGCTGGGAGCCATGTTCATGACGCCGGCGGTCATCAAGAACAACGTCTTCTCGGGACCGGGGACGATCACCAACCAGGCTTCGGCCGTGATGATGACCAACTTTTCGGGCGGCGATGCGATGCTCGTCGACGCGG
>JBBSDY010000801.1:0-2211 GCA_038240245.1 Polyangiales bacterium | reverse complement strand
CGGCGAACACATCGAGACCAATGAAGAGCAGGACGGCCCACCGCGCTTCGAGGACGGTGAACCACACCATGATTCGCTCCTTCGGCCAGTACCGAGCGAACCCGTACATCACGCCCATGATCGCCCCCGAGGCTCCCACGATTCTGGCCAGCGGCGAGAACGGCAGCGACAGAAGCCCTCCCGCAATCCCGCTCAGCAAGTACAGGATGACGAAGCTTCGTCCGCCGAGATGCGCCTCGAGGCGCGGCCCGAAGATGTAAAACGAGAGCATGTTGAAAAAGAGGTGCCCAAAGCCGGCGTGCAAGAACATGTACGTGACGAGCGTCCACGGCTGCATCGGAATGAAGTAAGGAATGAGCTCGAAGGAGCTGCAAAGCTGGTCGAAGCCGGGAACGAACCGCTGCGCCAAATAGATGGCCACGTTGAGAAACACGATTCGGCTAACCCAGGGCGTCATCTTGGAGATCTCGGCGGCGCTCAGCCTAGCGTGAATCGGGGGCGTCGGCGCCCGAACGCCTTAGAGGCCGATCGTCCCTCGGTAAACCCACCCCTCGATGGAGCCATACTGAACCCGGTACCACTCGCCTTGGTGGGCCACGACCTTGACCTTCGAGCCACGCATCACGCGCCCCACGATCGCGCCCGTCTTGGGGGCGTCTCGCACGATGGCGACGTCCCATCCCACCGAGGCAGTGCCGTTGGCCGGGCTCTCGCTGGTCGTCGTTCCGGCGACCGGTCCCTCGACGGTGGGCTTGTCGGCGACGGGCTCGGGTTTGTTGGGCGTCGAGAAGCTGGCCACGTAAAAGACGGTGTAGCGGCGGTGCTCGTGGGGCACTTCGCCGAGGCTGACCTTGTCGAACTCGGTATCGGCGCAGCGGATGAGAGCCTCGGCCTTGTCGCGCGGCATCGTGGTCGACTTGCCGAGCTGCACCTTCACGGCCTTCTTACGGAAGTCCACATCGAAGCCGATCGAAAGCTTGCCGGCGAGCCCGCTCGCCGCGGGGCACTGGGCGAGCGCCTTGATCTTGGGCACGGCGATAGGATCGAACTCGAGTGAGCCGCAGTCTTCCTTCGTGTCGTCCTTGCCGTCGTGGCAGCGCACGATCGCGCCCTGGCTGACGGTCACACCTTGATCGGGCGGCATCGCCAAGGGGACGGCACCCGCCAGCGGTGCGGAGCCCGCGGGTCCTGCGGCCTGCATGCTGGCGGCCGCCGCCGGGGCGTCGTTAGGGGGATTGGGGGCGATTCGGGTGCTGGTCAGACGCGGCCAGAGAATGCCGAAAACGAAGCCGGCGGCGGCCACGATGCCCACCTTGCCCCACGGAGGTCGATCGGCGCCCGGGGCGGGGACCTCTATGGAGAGGGGCGTGTCATTTCGAGGCATCGAAGGCTTGTCCCTACCACAGAGCACGAAACATGGGCCAAAACTCGGTCTGTCTCTTGCCACGACCCCCCGGGATGCTTCACCCTGCGTGGGGCGTTTCGATGTGGGTGAAGCACCATTTTCTGGTGAGGTGGGCGATCGCGTCGCTTGTGTCCGCGATCGTGGTGGCAGCGATCGGCGTCGCGGTGGCATCGAAGTGGCCCTTGCCCTGCCAGGCGAGCAACGACGCGTGCCCCGGGATTCGCGTGGGCGCAACCGAGCTCGCCGCGGGCGGCGATCCTGATGCCTGGCTCGGAGAAAAGGCGAACGAGCTTTCGTCGCGGCCGGTCGAGGTGACCGTGCAGGGGGGTGCCGATCTGCGTCGGACGTTCACGCTGGGGGAGCTGGGCGTGGTTCTCGACGTCGCGCGAACGGCGTCGCTCGTGCGCGCTGTAGGCCACCAGGGTGGCCGCGTCGACCGCTTTGTCGAGGCGCGCCTGGCATCCCAGGGCAAGATCGACATTCCGATTGTCGTGGGCCTCGACGAGGACGTGACGCGCGCGGCCATCGCGCCGCTCAAGGATGCCACCGACGAGTTTCCCGTTCCGGCGCGGCTCGATCTGGCCAAGGGCGGTGTCATCGACGAGGTGCCCGGCCATTTTCTCGATCTCGACCGCGCGCTCGAGCAAATCCGAGAAGCGGCGCTCTCTGGCGCCGCCAACGTCGAGCTCGCGCGACTCGACCTCACCCCGACGGTCTCGCGCGACTACCTCGAGAAGATCGACCACGGCCAAGAGCTGTCCCGCTTTACCACGTGGTTTTCCCGCAAGGGCGACCAGGAGAACCGG
>JBBSDY010000800.1:0-2215 GCA_038240245.1 Polyangiales bacterium | reverse complement strand
TGTCTGGGTAGGATCGGTGAAACGGGCAACCCGTCCTCGGGTACGGCCGGGCCCGGAGCCACCGGCGAAACCGGCGGCCCAGGAGCCCCCGGCGGTGCGGGCGATACGATCTGCGCAGCCGGCTCGCCCGCCGCTCCGGCGATCGGGCAGAGGATTCGCAGACTGACCAAGCTCGAAATTCGCAACACGGTGGCGGATCTTTTCACCGACACCGCCGCCGTTCTCACCGCCGAAATCGAAGCCGATCCGCGTCCGCAGGGCTACTCGACGGGTGACGAGCGCAGCGTCGACCCTGCCTACATGGAAACCCTCCAGCACGTTGCGCAACAGGTTGCCGCTGATTTTCGTAAGTCGTTCGACAAAACCAAGTTCGCGGCAACTTGCTTCGCGAGCGACCCAGCGGCTCGCGGCTGCGCCGACAAGTTCGTCCGCGACTTCGGCAAGCGGGCGTACCGACGGGCAGTATCCGACACCGACGTCGCCGAGCTGCTCAAAGTGTACGACGCGGGACGCGCCACCGGCATCGACGGCGACTTCACTGACCGTTTCGCTGCCGGCCTGCAATACACGGTCACCGCGGCGCTGCAATCGCCCGAGGTCATCTTTCGCACCGAGCTCGGCGGTGGCGCCGTAGCAGCGGGGGCGACCATCCTCCTCGCTCCTTCCGAGCTCGCGAGCGCCATTTCCTACGGGATCGTCGCATCGCCGCCCGATGCAATGCTGGTCAGCGCGGCGGAATCCAATCAGCTCTCCACGCCCGAGCAAGTGGCCGCCGAGGTCCATCGGTTGATCGGTGCGAATCCCGATCGATTCAAGGCGCAGGTCCAGCGATTCTTGCTCGACTGGCTGGGAATCGACTTCGACAAGCCCGACTGGGGCAACAAGGACAAGACGCTCTACCCGATGTTCTCTTCGACGGCGAAGAGCGCACTGCAGCAAGAAACGGGGATGTTCATCGACGACTGGACGTCGTCGGGGCCGTTCTTCCCAACGCTGCTCACGTCTTCGAGCACGTTCATCAACCAGGCGAACGCGCCCGTCTATGGGGTGAGCGGCGCCACCATGGCGTTTCAAAAGCAAGCGCTCGATCCCAAGCAGCGGGCGGGCATTCTCACGTCACCAGGCTTTCTCGGAACCTACGCGCACACCGACTCGAGCTCGCCGGTGTTTCGAGGTGTTGCCATCATGCGCAAGCTTCTCTGCCAGGAGCCGCCGCCAGTTCCGGCCATGGTTCCCCCGCTGCCCCCGGTCGACAAAGCCGACGTCAAGACCACACGCCAGAGATTCGACAAGCACACCTCGCTCGCATTCTGTCACTCGTGCCACGCCAGCATCGATCCCATGGGTGACGTGTTCGAGAGCTACGACGCGGTCGGCGCCTACCGAACCCAGGAGAACGGCATCCCCATCGACTCTGCGGGAGGCATCGTCGGCACGCCCAGCAGCGACGCCAAGTTCGGCAACGCCGTCGATATGGTCAAGGCGCTCGCGGTGAGCTCCGACGTGCACGAATGCTTTGCGCGACAGGCCTACCGCTTCAGCATCGGCCGCATCGAGACCGACGCCGACCAGTGCGCCATCCAGGCCTACACCCGCGCGTTCACCGACAAGGGCTTCGACCTTCGTGAGTTGCTGGTCGCCGTGGCCTCTTCGCCTGCCTTCGCGGTTCGAACCGCGCCCGCGGCAACACCCTAGGAAGAAAGAACCAGGCATGAAGCTCAGCGTCTCGCGTCGCACATGGCTCAAGACCTTCGCCGGTCTCGCCGCCGCAGCCCCCTTTCAAGGGCTGTTGCGCGATGCGTTTGCCCAGGCGATGCCGACCTACCCGCGTTTCGTCGTGATCTACAACCCCAACGGTTGCTCGCCAGATTTTTGGCGTCCGCGCGCCCCGGGCGGGGGACCCGCCGACAAGACGGGGTGGACCGTCGATTTCGACCCTGACGCGTCGCTCGGTCCGCTCGAAAAGCACAAGGACTCGCTCATCGTCATCGAGGGGCTCGATCTGACGTGCAACTACGATCAGTCCGCCGGGTACCTGGGTCACAACGGTGGCGCCGTGGCGCCGCTCACCGGCCTGCACGCCCGGGCAACCGAGAACGCCGATTCGATGCGCACCACCGGTCCATCCATCGACCAGGCGATCGCCAAGCAGCTCAAGGTCGCGCCATTTCTTTTCCATCCGACGGGATACGCGGCCAATAACTTGCTGGTTTCG
>JBBSDY010000799.1:0-2216 GCA_038240245.1 Polyangiales bacterium | reverse complement strand
CGCGCAGGTAGAAGGATTGGGCGCGGGTCATGTCGGCCAGCACGCCGCTGAGGGTGTCGGTTTCGTCGCTCTCGCGATCGAGCCGCTTCAAGGCGTCGATGATCTTGTCTTCGGTCGTATAGGGAAACAGGCTGAGCTTGGGGGTCTTGCGGCCGGCGGTCATCCCACCGTTGCTCGCCACGAAGAGCCAGTGATCCGAATCGCTCACGATGCTCATGAAGAACGGCTTCATCGCCTCGGCATGGGTGATGCGATAGAACGACTCTCCGTCGTACTGGACGAGCTCGCCCTCGACCTTCTCGACCGCCAGGGGGACGGGTTGGTTGCCCAAGTAAATGCGGGTCGACGCTTCCATGTCGAGATTCATCGCATCGTATCGAGCTCGCCCTCGTGCATTGTACGCGGTTCAGATGCACGGGCCGTGAGCCGTGAACGTGAGCGTCTGCGGCAGCAGTACCAGCGCCAGCAGTACTAGAAGATAACGCCTGCCTGCAGAATGACGTTGGCGTAGCGCGTGCACTCACCGCATCGAATCACGGCCTTGGCCTGGTGTGACATCCTCTTGAACTCGTCGTGGGGGACCGACTTCTGCTCGACGTCGCCCAGAGCCTTGTCGATCTGTTTCAAGACCGTGGGGTTCGCCTGGCGGATCTCTTCCGCGAAATAGACGCGCTCGGGCTTGAGCTCGATCAAGACCGTCTCGAGGGTCGCTTGAAACGAGGGCAAACCCGGGGTCAGCGACAGGTCGATCCGCTCGACGTGCGAAGGGATGGGAAACCCGGCGTCGCAGATGACGATCTGGTCGGTGTGCCCAAGGGTGCTGATGACCCGCGAAATTTCGCTGTTGAGGATTCCTATCTTTTTCATGGGCCCGACGTTATCGGGTCTCCGGTTGGCGCACAATCCGTTGGCGACACCCGCCCAATCCGCCGCCGAAGCTGGGTCGAAAGAAACCACAGGTACCCTGGCCTGCCTGCCGGCTGGCGGGTTTTGCGACCAAAGTCGGGTGAGCTTTGGTTTACGAATTGATATGAAAGTGGTATCTTTGAAGATTGGCCGTATAGTGAGAACTCCTCTCTGACGGCCGGGAAGCACTCATGAAGTTTGGTGTGCCCTTCAAGGTAACGGTCACGCGCAATTCGTTGCCGCCGCCCGAGATGGGCGCCGGGACCATCGTTGCCGACCGCTTTCGCCTGGTCCGCCAGATCGGCGAAGGTGGGATGGGCTCCGTTTGGCTCGCCGACCACCTGGCGCTCGGCATTCAGTGCGCCGTCAAGTTCGCCGAGGGCGAGCTACGCTACCAGCCTGACACGTTGGCTCGCTTCGAGCGTGAGGCCAGGGTCGAGGCCCAGCTTCGCAGCCCTCACGTCGTTCATGTGTACGATCACGGGACGTGGAACCGCACGCCGTTCATCGCCATGGAATATTTGCGCGGTGAGTCACTCGCCACGCAGCTCGAGCGGGTAAGCAGGCTTGACTACATTCACGCACAACGAGTGGTCGCGCACGCCGCGCGCGCACTCACCCGGGCGCACGCGCTCGGCGTGGTGCACCGCGATCTCAAGCCAGAGAACATTCTCCTCGTGCAAGACGATGATGGTGAGACCGCCAAGCTCCTCGACTTCGGGGTGGCCAAGTGGTCGAGCGAGTGGGAGGTCACCAACCTGACCAAGGCGGGGCTTCTGGTGGGGACGCCGCTCTACATGAGCCCCGAGCAGGCGCGGGGCACCAAGGAGATCGACGGTCGCTCGGACCTGTGGTCGCTCTCCGTCATCGCCTACCAATGCCTCACTGGTGATTTGCCCTTTCTCAGCGACGGCCTCGGCGAATTGCTCGGCAAGATCATGTTCGACCCGATACCGGTTCCGAGCCAGGCCTTGCCGTCGCTCCCGCCCGAGCTCGACGCGTGGTGGCTCAAAGCTTCGTCGCGCGATCCCGCGGGTCGCTTCCAGACCGCCAAAGAGCTCTCCGACGCGCTCGGTGTCGCGCTCAAGCTCGACCGGCCCACTCCCGTCGCCGCCGCCCCCTCGGGGCTCGGCCCCATGGCCATGAGTGACGACGGTCTGTCGGTGAGCGGTCCCGGCATCCACGAGTCGCGCAGCGGGCACGATCCGCGCTCGCGCATCAGCCGGAACGCCAAGCTCATCGCCGCGGGCCTCGTCGGCGTCGTGAGCATCTCGATGGTGGCCTTGCTCGGCAAGTCGACGGGCGAGATG
>JBBSDY010000798.1:0-2226 GCA_038240245.1 Polyangiales bacterium | reverse complement strand
CGGCTCGGCTGGAATGGCCGCTGGATTCGGCAGACCCGGGACGGGGGACGCGGGGATCCTGTCGATGGCCGTCGCGGGGGCAGACGGCTCATCTTTGCGAGATCCCGTGCGCGATACGATGGCAAAAATCAAGACAGCGAGCGAGCCGAGCGCAACCAGGATGCTCGCCATCCCGCGGCGATTGTAGACCTTTCCAGCCGAGGTGACGCTGACACCACTGCCCGATCGCTCGGCGGGGCCCAGGGGCTGCGAGCTTGCGTCGTGCGCCAGGGCCGCGGGGGCCGGGCTCGACCCGGTGTCGATGGTGGACGGCCTGATGGTCCTGGCAGGGGTGGGCGCGACGTGCAATCCCGCGTTCGAAGACACCCGAGGCACGACCGCCGGAGGTCGCGCGCTGTGCACCGTGGCGCTGGCGTTCCCCACCGGATTGGATGGACGTTCGTCGACGACACGTATCGGCTGCCGTCCACGAACCACGAGCTCCTCGGGCGCGATGCTGAGGGCTGCGCTGCGCAGCGCGGCCTGCATGGTAAGAGAGCTGTCCCAGCGATCTTCTTTGTGGAACTCGAGCGCCTTGTCGATCACCTCGGCGACGGCTGCCGGGACTTCGGGGGCGATGGCACGGATGGGCGGGGCCCGCCGGGTGACGGCGAGCACGAGCGTATCCATGGCCGTCTCGGAATCGTGCACGAAGGTGCCGGTGATCATCGTGAAGAGCGTCGCCCCCACCGACCAAACATCCGAACGAGCATCGACCTCGTTCCATTTTCCGCGCGCGTGTTCGGGCGCCATGAAGGCGGGCGTGCCCATGAAAAAACCCGTCGCCGTGGTCCCCGCGGCGGCAAGTGGAAGCTCGCGCAAGCGCGCGATGCCGAAGTCGAGGAGCTTGACCTGTCCACTGTGGGTGATGAAAAGATTCTCTGGCTTGAGATCGCGGTGGACGATGCCCTTTTCGTGGGCCGCGACCAGCACATCGAGGATCTGATCGCCAATGGCCAGCACCTCGGGCACGGGAAGCACGCCCTCTCGCTGCAGGCGAGCGTGCACCGTTTCGCCCTCGAGCAGCTCCATCACCAAAAACGCCGCGCCCTCTTCGTCGACGTCGTCATCGTACACGGTGACCGCGCCCGGGTGATCGACCGTGTTCGCCACGTAGCCCTCGCGCAAGAAGCGCGTCTTGATCGACTCGTCAATCGACAGCTCGGGATGGAGCATCTTGACGGTGGCGCGCTTCTGGTTGCGGTGCATGGCCGCATACACGGTGGCCATGCCGCCCACGCCGAGAATTTCGTCGAGTCGCCATTTGCCGTTCAGCACCGATCCAAGTCGGTCTCGTGCCCGGTTGACGACCTCTGCCGAAAACGCCATTGAAGAGGGCAGGATACCACGCGAAACGCCTGCGCAACCCCCACCCGGGGCGTAGAGCCTAAAGACAGCCTACCCGACTCAACTGGGCGGCGGTTTCCACGGTTTCGCTGGAGGTGAGATAGCTTCGGCCGTCGAGGGAGTAAGTCACCGCTTCGCCTTGAATTTCGTCGGCTACGGGGACCATCACGGGCGGCGCCTGGAAGACCCCCAAAACGCCAGCGTCCGACCCGTCGGTCAGCTCGTAGAGAGCGTTGTAGGTCCGCAAAAGAAGCCGGGCGCCGCAGGGATGGAAGCTGCCCCCGGTAATCAGCTCGGACGGCGCGCCGACCGAGACGGCCGAAACGCGTACGAGGGTCGCCTCGACGTTGGGGGTCAAGGGCAGGGGCATCTCGTAGACCCCCGCCGTCCCTCCCGCGACCTTGATGACGACGAATACCCTGCCCGACGAGTGAACGAGAAGCGTCTCGGCGTTGTGCTTGCCGTCGGGATAGACGAAGGGAAATCGCTCGAAGGTGACCGGGCTGGCGCTTCCGTCGGTCGGCAGGACATCCGGCTCGGCGACTCGGTAGATGGTGTACTGGGCACGGGTCGTGGCGTTGTCGCCGATGTCCCCGAGATAGACGCACGACCCGGCTGGACATGGCCCGACGGCGATATCTTCCCAGTCGACCGCAGTGGCCCCGGGGAGATCCATTTCCGCCGTGATCTTGGCCTGGTCGCTCATGGCAAAGAATCTGGCCGTGTCACCGGAATCGTTGTGCGCGTAAAGGGTGCCGGGGTGGCGGCGGCTGGCCGCGAGGCCCGAAAGCTCGACCAGCTTGGCCGGAATGGTTCCGAGGTGGGTCACAGCTCCATAGG
>JBBSDY010000797.1:0-2230 GCA_038240245.1 Polyangiales bacterium | reverse complement strand
CGTGGCGAGCGAGCTCTTTGGACACGAGAAAGGCGCCTTTACCGGAGCCATGAGCTCGTCCGAGGGCAAATTCGCGGCTGCCGAGAAGGGAACGCTCTTCCTGGACGAGGTGGGAACGATGGACATCCCCACCCAGATCAGCTTGCTGCGCGTGCTCGAGACGTACCGCTATAACCGCGTAGGCGCCTCGAGGGAGCGTGCAGCCGACGTACGCATCGTGGCAGCCACGAACAGCGATCTCTTGCGAGACGTCCATCAGGGGCGCTTTCGAGAGGACCTCTACTATCGGCTCAACGTGCTTACCATCGTCATGCCGCCACTGCGCGAGCGCCGCGATGACATCGTTCCCCTGGCCGAGCGCTTTCTCGCGGCAGCCACCAAGCGTTTCGGGGTGGCGCCGAAGAAGCTGTCGCCGGAGGCGATGTCTGCCCTCGTGGCCCATCCCTGGCCGGGTAACGTGCGCGAGCTTCGCAACGCGATGGATCAGGTTGCCGTGTTTGCGCGCGGCGACATCGTCCAGGCGAGCGAGCTCGAGCTGCTTCGCGCGCGGATTCGCGCGCCGCGGTTCGTCCACGAGATAGCGCAGGTGGCGCCCGAAGCGGAAGTGAAGTACGAGCCCGATGACATTGCCCTTGCCGGCGACATGGCGACGGCCGATGATAAAGACGAGCCGGAGGCAACGCCCGTCACGGTCGCAGAGGCCCGTGAACCACTGATGATCGCCGCACCCGTGACGGTTGTGGCGCCCTCCGAACCGGATGACGATCATCGGATGGTGGTGCGCGTGTGCATTGGCATGCCACTCGCCGAGGTCGAGAAGCTGGTGGTCTTGCGAACGCTCGAGGCGGCGGGCGGCAACAAGCAACGCGCCGCCCGCATCCTTGGTATCAGCCGGCGCGGGCTGTACGTGAAGCTCGTGGCGTATGGCGAGCACGCGCCCGAAGCTGCTGGTGAGCTCGGGGCGACGCCAGACGCGTGAGCTGAACCGGCAACGCCAAGCGTTACGGGTTGGACGCAGCCTTCGCCACCGGCGGTGGCACGATCGCGGAAGCCGAAGGGACCGACGCGGGGGCCATTGGAAGTATCTTGAGAGCTGCCAATGCAAGAAGGCAGACGATGCAGAGCATGATGCAGATCCCTGCTGCGGCCGCCAACCTGGGTCGTCCTGGCGCGACCACAGTTGCGAGGATCGTTCGGCGCACCGGCGCAGGACTAATGCGTAGAGTCGCCAGGTCGGCGCGCATGTCCTCGGCGCTGCCGTACCTCAGCTTGGGATCGCGCTGCAGAGCCTTGTCGAGGACGCGCCGAAGCCCCACCCCAACTGGATCCTCCCGATCGATCGAGAGCAGAGGCGACTCGCGCGAGAGTTTCGCCTTGGCGAGCTCGGTCCCCTCGAGATGAGGAAAAACATACTGCCCGGTCATGGCCCGATACAGCACGGCGCCCACGCCATAGATGTCGGCCTGATGCGTCGCGCGATGGGCCCCCAACAATTGCTCCGGCGCCATATATTGGAGCGTGCCCACGCCGCTTTCCGCTCCCGTGAGCGACGTCAACTCCGCACCATCGTCGGCTCCCTCTTGAACGAGGCGGCTGACGCCGAAATCGACGATGACGGCCCGATCGATACCGTCCTTGCCCTTGGTCAAAATGACGTTGGCGGGCTTGATGTCGCGATGAATCACCCCCGCCTCGTGAAGACGTGACAGCGCACTGGTGAGCTCGACGCCGAGATCGATCGCCTCTTCGGCCGTCCAGCGCCGCGTGGCGAACAGCGTGGCGAGATTGGACCCTCCGATGAGCTCCATGACCAGAACCGGCCCGTACGAGGCGTCGATGAAGCAGTCGAGCACCCGCGCCACACACTCGGTGCGCAGTCGGGTCATCACGAACGCCTCGCGCCGAAAACGAGCCCGGTATTCGGGATCCGACGCGACGTCTGAGCGAAGAATCTTCAGCGCCACCTCGAAACCGAGTCCCAAGTGGATCCCCGCCCAGACCTCGCCCATGCCTCCCGTGGAGATGCGCTCCTTTAGCCGGTAACGGCCGTCGAGGATGGCCTCCGGGTGAATGCTCGGACGACTGGCCATCGCATCCGACCCAAGCCCGGGTCGAGGGCTCCACGAATGGGTGTCCACCGCGGAAAGCGTGGCTGCGCTCTCAATGGATGGCGCCGCCTCGATGGGCTTTTTGCGGAATCGGCGGCGGGAGCGGGTCCGGTGGCTCATGG
>JBBSDY010000796.1:0-2230 GCA_038240245.1 Polyangiales bacterium | reverse complement strand
GGCGCGGTGCTTGGCCGCACGAATGACCGGCAAGTAGCGCTCCTGAATGACGACCCGATCGTCCTCGATCGCGGCGAGGGTGGTGATGGGCGGATACATGATTCGGTCGGCGGGCACCGCTGCCGTCGGCCACAACCATTCGCCCGTTTCGGCGAAGAAGATGCGGCCCTCGGGCAGGACCGCGGGCGCACCGTCGGCAGCGAGCAAGGGGATGCCTTCTTGAATCGCCGGCCGCGCGATGCCGAGCAGGGCGAGCACCGTGGGATAGACGTCGAGCTGCGATACGTACGTAGAAACGACCTGCGGACGTGCCGACGGAAAGCGCCGTTTCGGCAGGCGAAAGGCGAGTGGCACCTGCATCGTCATCATCCCGCGCAGGTTGTCACCATGCCCAACGCAATCGGGACATTCGTACAGGCCTTCGCCGTGATCGGCCGTGAGGATCACGATGGTGTCCTCGAGATCGCCCGACGACTCGAGCCGTGCCAGCAGATCGCCGATGGCGTCGTCGGTCTCGGCGAGCGCGCTGCGATACAGGGCCTCGACTTGCGCACGATCGGCTTCGGTCTTCACTTCGCCGCGCGTGGCGTCCTTGCCGAAACGCAGCGACGGATCGGAGCCGGCAACTCCGTGCGGATCGTAGTACGACTGCGACGAGGTGTAGGGAAAGTGCGGCTGCGAATAGAAGAGGAGCGAGAACCATGGCCGCGACGGATCGCGGTGCTCCACGAAATCAGCGCCGACCACGTAAGGGTGAGAAAATGAGACGAAACCGCGCATGAGCTCGGCCAGCGCCGCGGGCAAGATCTTTCGAAGAGCCGGCGACGTCGTGTAGAGCTCCGCCCCCAGGGCAAGGGCCGCTGGTTGGCGCGCCAGAAATCCCTGTCCGAGCATTTGCGCGAGCTCCACCCGCGGAACGTCTCGTCGCTCGAACCCGAAGAGCACGCGCCCGAAGAGCTCACCGGCGTACTCGGACGACACGCTCGTCGCATAGCCGAGCGAGGCGAGGTGGGCGGGCATCGAGACATTGGCAAGTTGCGAGCGGGCCTCGCCCGGAAACATGGTCTCGACGCCGTTGCCGAGCGGTGGCAGCGACGTGAGAACCGCCGCCCACGAAGGCGCCGTGCGAGGAAGCGTGACCAGCGTGTTGGGAAAATAAATCGATTCTTTGCACAGTCGCGCCAGCGCGGGCGATTTCCTCTCGTCAATCTTGTCGGGGCGAAGCGAGTCGACGCCTACCAACAAGACATTCGGAAACCGGCCCGCGCTCGCCTGGCCCCGCGCGGGCGACGGCGTGGATGCGTTGGCGAGGTGCTCGGTGACCGGCCTCTCGAAGAACCAGACCCACGCGAAGAAAAAGGCGAAGGCCACGCAAGCCAGGATGCGATCGGTGCGATCGGTGGCGCGAAGCGCGACACGAATCAGTCCCCCGACGCTCGCCGTCAGCACGACCACGGGCCAGATCCAGTGCGATGCGATGACCCACGGCGGACCCAGGCGGCTTGCGCTCAACATGGTCAAGAAGAGCCCGGGGTGGAGGCTGGCTTGCGATCCTAGCCACGTCAGCTGAACCAGACACGCGACACCGACGAACGCGGCCAGCCGTCGCGGCCGATCGGCCAGGATGGGCAAGGCCACGAGCCCCGACGTCACCACCGCCAGAGCGACGACCTGCGTGACACCGAGGGCCAGGATGATCCAGCCGAGCGAGCGGAGGTACGGCTGGAATGCGGTTAGGCCCGCTCGAACGACGCTTTCGTCGCTCACCCCGGCGTAGCTGGTTCGGAGCAGCCTGAAGGAGGCAGCGGCAATGACCCCACCCGACAGGCCGGAGGCCACCAGATAGAGGAGCGCGTCTTTCCCGAATCGCCGCATACTTACGCCGAAAAAGCAGAGGGACGAGACCTTACACTGGTTTTCGCCGAAGCCATGCTTATGGTGGGCCGGTGGCTTTCCCGCCCCCCGCTGGCACCGACTACCTCGAGCCCTCCACGGGGGTCATCGGCCCGCTTCAGTCGCGCCAGGTCCGCGAGTGGACGCTCGTGCTCACGTCGATGAACATCACTCACGCGGTGCGCGACGCGCACCCCGGGTGGGTGATCACGGTGGCTGCGGGCGACCATACGCGCGCGGTTCGTGCCATCGAGCTCTACGAGGCCGAAAACAAGAACTGGCCACCGCGCCGGACGCGCGAGCTTTTGCCCTACGCCCGCTCGCTGGCCGCGCCGTT
>JBBSDY010000795.1:0-2239 GCA_038240245.1 Polyangiales bacterium | reverse complement strand
GGCCTGCGAGGCGGTTACGGGCTTGCCGGAACCCCTTGGTGAGTGCTTCGAACATGGGTGGTCCCCGGAACCCCTTGGTGAGTGCTTCGAACATGGGTGGTCCCCGGGGCCGGGGTCTTACCACGAGGCGCCGACTCCGGGGAGGGTCCGCCGACCGCAGCTACCGGACCCGGCTGCTGGGCACCCTGCTTCCAGCCACTCTTCGCCACTTCTTCGAGGTCTTCGGCTGCCTCACGCGCGGGCTCGGTGGTGAAAATCGCCACCAGGTGGCCCCAGGTCGTTCGGCGCCCGATCGGCACTTTGATCGCCGCGTAGGCGACCAGCGCGAAGCACGCCAATCCGAAGAGCCGTCGAGCCAGACCCAGAATCACGGGGCCACAGTAGCCAAGTCGACCGATTCGAACGAGTTTTCGGCAGCGCCCCGCCCCCCGACGGCTCGGGGGCATCTACCCCCAGCAGAGCGACCTACGTGGCAGCGAGTAGGTCGAAAATCGGACCGTCTGGGTGAGCCGGATTGGCGATGATCTCCTTCGACCCCGGCTTCACCACCAGATCGAGCCCTTCGAGTGGAATCTGGCCGATGAGCGGTGTCGTCCCCGCCGGAGTGACCAGGGCATCGCAATGCATCCAGCGGCCGAGAAGGTCGATCTTGATGTCACCCACGACGGGAATCTTTCGCACCGTGCCGTCGGCGAGGCGAACGGCCCAACGGTCGATTTGCGGCAACCCGAGGAACGCCACGACGTCGGCCGGCAATACGAGGCGCGTGGCGCCGGTATCGACCAGCGCTTCGATTTCAAGGCGTCGGACTTGATCGGGGGCGAGCAGACCAGCGCGAACCAGTCCCTCGTCTCCGGCGTTCGTGAGCTTGAGCTGTGTCATGACTTTTCCCATGAGGCCTCATCGGCCCACCGGAGGGACAGATTCGCACTTTTCTCCGTCCCCGGGTAGCCAGGCGCACGACCCGCCCGGGCGCGTGCTAAGGAAGGCCCCCTCGTGGTCCGACTCGACTCCATCAGCAAGCAGCACGGCCGGCAGATCCTCTTTCTCGAGGCATCGGCTTCCCTCAACCGCGGCGAGAAGGTGGGGCTGGTCGGTCCCAACGGATCGGGCAAGACCACCATCTTTCGGTTGATCACGCGCGAAGAAGAGCCCGACGCAGGCCAGGTATCGGTCGATCGCGGCATCACCATCGGATACTTCAGCCAGGACGTCGGCGAGATGCAAGGTCGCACCGTCGTCGCCGAGACGATGGACGGCGCGGGTCCGGTGTCGACCGTTGCGACCGAGCTGCGCGCGCTCGAGGTGGCGCTCGCCGATCCGACGCGCGCCGACGAGCTCGAGAAGCTCATCGAGGACTTCGGCCATGCGCAAGCGCGTTTCGAAGAGCTCGGGGGCTATGCGCTCGAAGCGAAGGCGCGCGAGATCCTGGCCGGGCTGGGATTCACCCAGGAGATGATGGACCTCGACGTCGCGGCGTTGTCGGGAGGATGGAAGATGCGCGTGGCGCTGGCGCGCATTCTGCTGATGCGGCCCGACGCCCTTTTGCTCGACGAGCCGACCAACCACCTGGACATCGAATCGATCATTTGGCTCGAGGGCTACCTGAAGGCGTTCGAGGGCGGGCTCATGATCACGTCGCACGATCGTGAGTTCTTGAATCGCATCGTCACCAAGATCGTCGAGATCGACGGGGGCGAGACGATCACCTACTCGGGCAACTACGATTTTTACGAAGAGAAGCGCGCGCTCGTCGAGCAACAGGCCGAAGCCCAGTACGAGCGGCAGCAGGCCATGCTCGCCAAGGAGATGCGTTTCATAGACCGCTTCAAGGCGCAGGCCGCCAAGGCTTCACAGGTTCAGTCGCGCGTGAAGAAGCTCGACAAGATCGAGCGCGTCGAGCCCCCGCGCACGCGAAAGGTCGTCGAGTTCGACTTTCGCCCGCCGCCGCGCTCCGGTGAGGACGTGGCGAGCCTCGCCGACGTCAAGAAGGGCTACGGCACGAAGGTCATCTACGACGGCTTCGATCTCCTCATCCGCCGCACGGAGCGCTGGTGCGTGATGGGCGTGAACGGCGCGGGAAAATCCACGCTCCTGAAGCTCATCGCCGGCGCGACCACCGCCGACTCCGGCGCGGTCAAGGTCGGCGCGAGCGTGAAGATGGCCTACTTCGCGCAGCACACGATGGATCTCCTCGATCCCGAGCGCACCGTCTTCGAGACGCTCCAGGACGCCTTCC